>NZ_JAXKVV010000014.1:0-77964 GCF_034296135.1 Aureibaculum koreense | reverse complement strand
TTGCTTTGAGCATTCATAAGAGCCTTTAGTTCTGATTCACTCTCTTTAATGTGTAAGTCTATTTGTTTTGCCATAAGGCAATTTACAAATAATTGAGTAAATTAACAAGAGAAATGGTATTAGGCCTAACAGACCTTTGCCTAAGGTATTTGTTCTGTCCACAACATAATTAGCCCTGTATTCCTCATCAATTACACCACCCTCCTGTGTAATTGGATGATTTCTGTTAAAACCTGTAGCCAAAATTTGTTCTTTCGTAGCATTTGGCATCAAATCTCCCGCTAATTGATTGGTTAAAAATTCATCATACGGCATGTTTTCGTTAAAGGCGTGAATTACCCAATCTCGCCAAGGCCACATACTTCTATAACTATCGTCTTGATAACCGTGAGAATCTGCATATCGGGCAACATCCAACCAAGTTTGCGTCATTTTTTCACCATAGGAGGGCAATGCTAAAAAGTAGTCTATTAGTTTTGATATAGCCTGCTTTGAAGTATCGGCAACAAATTTATCTACGGTTTCTAGCTTCGGAGGCAATCCTGTGATATCCAAACTAATTCTTCTTGCCAACATTTCTTTCGTTGCTTTCACAGAAGGTGTTAAGTTATTGTCTTCTAATTTCTTTAGAATAAAAACGTCTATCTCATTTTGATCCCAGTTTTCAATATCTGGTTTTGGCAACTCACTTTTTTTAGGAGGTATAAATGCCCAATGTTTTTCGAATTTTGCTCCTTGTTCAATCCATTTTTTGATGAGTTTCTTTTCGTAATCGGTAAGGTGTAGTTGTGAATCGGCTGGTGGCATTACCTCATCAGGATTTTCAGATATAATACGCTTGTACAACTCGCTTTTTGAATGTTTTCCTTTAACAATAGCAAATTTACCAGGATTTTCGGGCAATTCCGCAAAAGCATTTTCTTCTAAATCCAACCGAAGTCCTGCTTTTCGTTCATTGGCATCTGGACCATGACAAGTATAACAATTGTCTGAAAGTATAGGTTTAATATCAAAATTAAAATCGACCACATCAGGCACTTTCATCTCTACATAATCTTCGTTTGAAGTATTTAACAGACCACTGTTAATACCCCAGAGCAGACCCGTTATAAGGATTAAAATTCCACCAATAAAGATCTTTTGTTTCATTGTTTTTCTATACTACCAATTGCAAGTGTATAAAATTATGGTATTTTATAAAATAAATCAACCTAAATTTAAGCTAATATTGATACTTTATTTGCTTGAAACTGTTTATCTGGATGGTTTTATGTTATTATCAACTTTCTTTGAGATTAAAGAAGTAGAACAATTACCAACATAAAAATTCAATAAAATAAAAAAGAATCTAATAATCAATATACTATAAAGATGCTTACTTTTCCATAAGGAGTTCCCGAAAAGGCTGAATAAACATCTCGCCCTTTTCTTGTTGTTTTTGCAAAACAAAAAACGTTTCGCGAAATGCGAAACGTTTTTACCAACTTAGTTGGCCCACAAGGACTCGAACCTTGAATGACGGTACCAAAAACCGGAGTGTTACCATTACACCATGGGCCAATATCAAATCTGCTTCTTTAAAAGCAGGTGCAAATTTAAACCAAACTTTTAATATGGCAAATTTTTTTGGTTGAATTTTAAAAACAGAAAATCTAATAAAAATTTTTACAGAATATAGAAAAGTCGTATCACATCTCTCATCTATTTCTATCGAGCAACAAATTCCTCCTTCGAGGTTAGTGGGCTTTTTTTAACATTTTTTTAATAGCTAAATCTTTACCGCATACGTTAAACGGAAAAATTAATCAATATTTATTTAGTAAATTCGCCCCCAAGCAACTAAATTTAAAGATGGATCAATTCAATTATAAAAAGTGGAACAATATTTTAGGCTGGGCAACCTTTGCAATTGCCCTATTAACCTATACGCTAACCTTAGAACCGACTGTAAGTTATTGGGATGTTGGTGAATATATTGCTACCTCTGTAAAGCTAGAAGTGGGCCATCCACCAGGGGCACCACTGTTCCAGATGCTAGGTGCATTTTTTGCCATGTTTACAACTGATCCTGAAAACATAGCCATGCTGACCAACTTTATGTCAGCGTTATCAAGTGCCTTTACCATTCTATTTTTATTTTGGAGCATAACCATTCTGGCAAAAAAAATAATTAAAAAAAACGGAGAGAAAATCAATCAAAGTAACGCCATTGCTATTTTAGGTAGTGGTTTGGTCGGTGCATTGGCTTATACATTTTCGGATAGTTTTTGGTTTAGTGCCGTAGAAGCAGAAGTGTATGCCATGTCATCTTTTTTAATGGCATTATTATTCTGGCTTGGCTTACGTTGGGAAACTGAAATGGATAAACCCAGAGGTCATAAATGGCTATTGCTCATTGCTTTTGTTGTTGGGCTATCCTTCGGTGTTCATATCCTGTCTTTATTGGTAATTCCGTCTATTGTTTTCATTTATTTTTATAAAAGATATAGAGACATTACCTCTATGAAATTTATCATCGCCAATATAATTGCAATTCTGGTGTTGGCATTTGTGTTTAAATTTTTATTTCCTTATACCCTTGCCTTCTTTAGTGCTTCTGAACTATTTTTTGTAAATAGTATGGGAATGCCTTTTAATTCGGGAAGTATTATTGCGGGTATTGTTTTAATCGCCATTTTTTACTTTTCAATACGCCATACCAGAAAGAAAAATTTAATTCACACCAACCTCATCATTCTATGTTTGCTTTTTATTATGATAGGTTTTTCGTCATGGATTATGCTACCTATAAGAGCCAATGCAAATACTACAATTAACGAAAATAATCCATCTAGTGCTAGGGAATTATTGGCATATTACAATCGTGAACAATATGGTGATGCCAGTATTTTTTATGATTCTTATTATTCCGAAACACGCACGCAAGATCCGAACGATCCTTGGCGTGATGATAAGCCCAAATACGAAAAAGACGAAAAAGCGGGTAAATATGTAATTGTAAATCGGTATAAAGATGCAAGGCCAAATTATACGGACAAGCACAAGGGTTTTATTCCGCGTATGGTTGACCCGAATGTAGCTCACAACTATAAAAGTGTTGCGGGCATACCGCCAAATAGCAAACGTAGACCTACTTTTGGAGAGAATCTAAAATTCATGTTCGATTTCCAGTTCGGTTATATGTACGGACGATATTTTATGTGGAATTTTGTGGGTCGTCAAGATGATATCCAAGGTAATTTGGACAACCACGGTAATTGGCTGAGCGGCATAAATTTTATTGACGAAATGAGATTGGGCTCACAAAAAAACCTGCCCGAAGAAGTTCTAGAAAATAAAGGTAGAAACACCTATTACTTTTTACCGTTAATTTTAGGTATTGTAGGACTGCTGTTTCACATTAAGTTTGATAAAAAGAATTTCTATATCCTCTTGCTCTTTTTTGCCTTTACGGGATTGGCTATTATATTTTATACCAATCCGAAACCTTTTGAACCTCGCGAGCGTGATTATGCGGTAGTAGGTTCGTTTTATGTATTCGCAATGTGGATAGGTTTTGGGGTTATGGCAATTTATCAGCAATTTAAAGACAAAATCAATCCCAGGGTATTGGCAATGGCAACAACCGGAATCTGTTTATTGGCAGTTCCGACCTTAATGGCATCCGAAAATTGGGACGACCACGACCGATCGGGTCGCTATGCAACACGGAACAATGCAAAAGCCTATTTAGATTCTGCACAAGAAAATGCCATTATGTTTACCATTGGCGATAATGACACCTTCCCGTTATGGTATATGCAAGAGGTTGAAAATTATAGAACCGACCTTAAATTGGTAAATACCAGCCTGTTCGCTACTGATTGGTATATTGACCAACAGAAAAGAAAGACCTATTTAGCAGATCCGATTCCGGGTCAATTGGTACATAACGATTATAAAACGGGTTCTTTAGACGTAGCTTATCACATTCCCAACCCAGCTTTTAAAGACACGGTTATGGACATCAGGGCTTTGATGAATTGGCTGGCAAGCGATGATAATCGGACTTTTATAGATATTGACGAGGACGGTTTCCCGGAAAAATATTATCCTACCAATAAAATTAGAGTTCCTGTTGACAAAGAGGCAGTATTAAAAAATAAGATTGTTCCATTAAAAGATTCCGCCAAAATCGTTCCTTATATTGACATAGAAATTGATAAGGTTGGCTTACAAAAGCACCGTATTTTAATGTTGGATATCTTGGCCCATAACGATTGGACGAGACCCATTTATTTTACCGGAGGGGCCCATGCGGAAGATGAATATATATGGTTGAAAGATTACCTGCAATTAGATGGGTTGGCCTATAAATTTGTACCAATTCTTACGCCTAGCAAAGATGCCCGTGGCAGATCTAAAAGCGTATTGGATTTAGGAAGAATAGATACCGAAACCATGTACAACAATGTGAAAAAATGGGATTGGAAAAATAGCAACGGTGATATTTATGTGGACGTGGAAACACGTAAAAACGGAATTAGTTTTAGAAATAGTTTAATTCGCTTGGCAGAAGCCTTAATAAAAGAAAATAAATACGATAAAGCGGAAGAAATATTGGATTTGTCCATCGAAAAAATGCCGATTAAACGATACGGTCACTATGGGCTTGTATTGGGTTATCCCGAAGCATATTACATGATCGATAAAAAGGAAAAAGCCAGAAATGTTATCAATACGCTAGTTGATATTTTTCAAGATCGTATTGAATTTTATAGTGGGCTGGACAACTATGGCGTCTCACGACATTCTGATGACTTAGAAGGCACTTTACTGATGTATCGAAATATTGTAGATACTGTTCAAGAATATGATGAAGAAATTGCAGCCAGCTTGGAGGATGGTTTTAGTAGTTCTTTTAAATCGGTTAGCCACCTTTTCGTTGAATAACCAAATATTGTGTCATTCAGAGCGAACAAATAGAAGATTGTCAATCAATTAACATTTATAATCTGCCAATCATCTTGACAGATTTAACTGAATCCTCCTACACCTGAATGACTGATGTGGTGGGTCAAAAATCAAAACTCGTTAATCGTTGTTCGTTAATTATTTTTAGACTTTCATTAAAACAATGAAACCATATTTCACAAAAACCCCAAATTGGATTAAAACGTTATATCCAAATCAGGTTTGGAGTTTGCCAAACTCAAATAAGGAAATTTACCTCACTTTTGATGATGGGCCTACACCAGAAATAACCGATTGGGTATTGAATACATTACAAAAATATAGTGCCAAAGCCACATTCTTTTGTATAGGTAACAACATAGAAAAATATCCATCTATTTTTGAAAACATTATTAAGGCGGACCATTCCATTGGCAATCACACTTACAATCACGAAAAAGGTTGGAAAACAAAGGATGAAGAATATGTTAACTCCGTTTCAAAAACTGAAAAAATAATTGAAAAAACCAAAAAAAACTCCGAACTCAAAACTCTGAACTCCGAACTATTATTTCGACCTCCTTATGGAAAGATGAAAAAATCGCAAATTAAACTACTGAGAAAAAACAATTATAAAATAATAATGTGGTCAGTTTTAAGTGCTGACTTTGATACAACTATTAATGCCGAAAAGTGTTTAAATAATGTAATAAAAAATGCTAAAAGTGGAGATATTATTGTTTTTCACGATAGCATAAAAGCGTTTGAAAAGTTAAAAATGGTACTCCCAAAAGTTTTAGAATATTATAGTGAGAAAGGATATAAGTTTGATAGGATAAATTAAAAAACAACATTAATATCTAAGAAACCAGTTCATAACTAAAATGAGATTCCTCCTACGTCGGGATGACAGGAGTCAAAAATCTAAAATCTATTTCAAACGTACTGCTCTACCAAACTAATTAAAGTATTGGCATCTTGCTCACCAGATTGCCGCCATTTCATTTCGCCATTTTTGTAGATAATAAATGTAGGATTTCCTTTTATTCGCAGTGCGTTTGCCAAGGTTTCGTTTTTGTCAATATCAATTTTTATAACTTTAGCCTTATCGCCCAAAGCGGCTGCTACGTCACGTAAAACCTTATGGAAAGTATTGTTGTTTTCATTCCAATCCGCATAAAAATCAATTAAAGTCGGTATGCTCGAATTGATCAACTCACCAAATTTTGCCATAAAATATATTATTTAACTATTAAACAATCAACTACGAGTTAGCGGGTTACTTATACAAATATAACATTTTTAGGTAATTTTTTTACTTTTTAAAGTAATAACCGTTATTTTTGATCAAATTGATATTTTTTTTGATTTTTTCTACATCAGAAATAGCGAGTAAAGTCTCATCAAAAAAGCGTTTGCTGTTCATTGAAACTTTTACTTTATTTTGAACTTGATGCAATGTTGTTGCCGAAAAGTGAACTTCTTTAAAACCCGCATTTTTAAAATCTAAAATATTATCTAAGTTAATACCGCCACCTGGCATAATTTCAATTTTATGATTCGCTTTATCTTTCAGCTTTTTAAGCAACGTTATCCCATTTATACTTTCATTTTCCTGTCCTGATGTTAAAATACGGTCAACTCTAATCTCAATCAAGTGCTCTAATCCGTCCAATGGGTTTTCAACCCAATCAAAAGCCCTATGGAATGTAAAACTCATTGGTTTTGCGAGCTCAACCAATTCTCTATTTCTTTTTATATTGATAGTATTATCGGCATTTAAAACTCCAGACACAACACCTTCACACCCAAGATTTTTACACAATTCAATATCCTGCTTCATAATCTCAAATTCAGCATCGGAATATGTAAAATTTCCACTTCGGGGCCTTATCAGAACGTGAACGGGAATTTTTAAATCCTGCTTTACTTTTTTTATCAGCCCGTAAGATGGTGTTATGCCACCAACCGCCAATTCTGAACACAATTCAATTCGGTCAGCACCTGCTTCTTGGGCATTTAATGCTGATTGGTATCCATTTGCACAAATTTCTATCTGCATTTTTTTATTGTTTTAATACTGTTTTTATCAATGAATTTCTGTTGTTAGTCAAAAATCCGATGAAATTATAACTGTTTTTACTATCTTGCTTCACCAATTTAAATTAGTACTAAACTAATACTTTTATTAAACTCAACTAAATAAAAAATAATGACCCAAGAAAAATCTTATCGCAGCTCCTTTATATTATTAACTATTTTATTTTTCCTTTGGGGATTTATAACCGTACTGGTGGACTCACTGATTCCACGTTTGCGAGAATTATTTACGCTCTCCTACTTTCAAGCAGGATTAGTTCAATTTGCTTTTTTCGGAGCTTATTTTTTACTGTCCATACCCGCCAGTTACATCTTATCAAAAATTGGTTATAAACGCGGTATTATTTTAGGGCTACTGACCATGGCTGTAGGCTGTTTGTTGTTTTACCCTGCAGCTTCTTATCGTGTATTTGGTATTTTTATGTTGGCCTATTTTATCTTGGCTGGTGGAATGACGATTTTACAAGTAGCCGCTAATCCTTTTGTAGCGGCTTTGGGCAGTGAAGACGGTGCTTCCAGCCGATTGAACTTGTCACAGGCTTTTAATTCCGTTGGTACCGCTATTGCCCCTATTATTGGTGCATTGTATATTTTAAGTGATAAAATAAAGACAAAAGAAGAAATTGACGCTCTTGTGGGTGTCGCCAAAGAAGGTTATTTAGCCACCGAAGCTGCTGCCGTTCAGAAACCTTTTATAGGTATAGCCATATTCATAGGGTTGATTGCCGTGGTTTTCTTTTTTGCCAAATTACCAAAACTGATAAGTGAAAAATCGACAGGTACTTATGCACAAGCTTTTAAAAAGAAAAATTTAATGTTGGGCGTATTGGGCATCTTTTTTTATGTTGGAGCTGAAGTTGCCATAGGCAGTTATTTGATTAATTATTTTTTAGACATGAACTTGGTGCCTATAGTTAGAGACAGCCCTATAATGATGAATACCGCAAACTTTATTGCCAATCTATTTCAAAAATCATTAGATGGAGCTGACGACAAAGCCTTGTTGGGAATTTTTGTATTATTCTATTGGACTGGAGCCATGGTGGGTCGTTTTGTAGGTTCGTATTTAACTAAAATAATGAGACCTGGTAAAGTTTTGGGCATATTTGCCACCATAGCGGTAACATTAATATTGATTTCAATGGCTACCACCGGACTCATTTCTATGTGGAGCATTATTGCTGTAGGTTTATTCAATTCTATAATGTTTCCGACCATATTTACATTGGCCATTGACGGTTTAGGCGAACTAAAACCAAAAGCGTCTGGATTACTATGTACAGCCATCGTTGGAGGTGCCATTATTCCACCATTATTCGGCTTATTAACTGATAATGTTGGCTTTAAAATGGCACTTATTTTTGTAATTTGCTGTTATGCTTACATTTTATTCTACGGATTAAAGAATGCTAGGAGTAAACATAAAAAAGTAACGGAATACAGTTTATGATCTTTTAATCTTAAATAACTACAAACAAAACAGATGAAACGTAGAAATTTTATAAAAAACGCGTCCTTAAGTGGCGTTGGACTGGCCATCGGAACTTCCTTAACCAATTGTGCAGACAAAATAGATGACAAAGAGGCCGATAAAAAAATGGCTGCAACTGTTGCAGAAGCTTCTTTACCATTGGTCATCTGTACCTGGAATTTTTCTAATGCTACAGCCAAAGCTTGGGAAACGCTACAAAGTGGAAAATCTGCTTTGGATGCAGTTGAACAGGGTTGTAGGGTCGAAGAAGCCGATTTAAAAAATACTACCGTAGGCAATGGAGCTTCACCAGATAGAGACGGTAATGTAACGTTGGACGCTAGTATCATGAACTCTCAAGGCGACTGTGGTGCAGTAGTTTATATGCAAAATATTACACATGCAATTTCAGTGGCAAGAAAAGTGATGGAAGACACACCTCACGTAATGCTTGCCGGAAAAGGAGCAGAACAATTTGCTTATGAAAGTGGATTTAAAAAGGAAAATTTATTGACAGAATCTTCCAAAAAAGCATGGGAAGAATGGAAAGTAAATTCAGAATACAAACCGATTATCAACATTGAAAATCACGATACTATAGGTATGCTTGCCGTTGATAAAAACGGACATATTTGCGGTGGTTGTACCACAAGCGGATTGGCTTATAAAATGGCAGGTCGAGTTGGCGATAGTCCAATTATTGGTTCAGGATTATTTGTAGATAATGAAATTGGCGGTGCCGTTGCCACAGGATTGGGCGAAGAAGTGGTTAAAACAGTTGGTAGTTTTTTGGTGGTTGAATTAATGAGACAAGGCAAATCCCCACAAGAAGCCTGTGAGGAAGCTATCAAAAGAATAGTTTCCAAACCCAACAGCAACTACAAAGATTTTCAGGTGGGCTATATTGCGGTAAATAAAAAAGGGGAAACAGGCTCGTATTCCATTCACAAAGGATTTAGCATGGCAAAATATCAAGATGATAAAAACGATAATATCCAATCTGATTATTTTTTAAAAGAGGGGAGTAAAGATTAAAAACAGAAAATACAGAGCATCTTTGATGAGTTTTAAAATTTAGTTCATTCGAACAAAATTAGTGCAACAAACAATATTTTCTATCGTATTTAATAAAGACGCACATAAATTTAGTATCACTTTATTATTATGAAATTATTTTATCTAACCCTAATTGTTCTCTTCTCAACGTTTGGAGGATATAGTCAGGAATTATCCGAAATTGAAAAAAAATATGATTTTGTAGAAGTTTGGGGACTAGAAAATCAATCCAAAAAAGATTTTCTAACTGAGATAATGTCATATCCTGAAGGAATTTGCCAACAGTCACTTACCAAAATGGGTATGCCCGATGGAAACAAGATTCCCATTGCATTTTCAAACAAGATTATTGTTACTACTAGGGAGATGCCAAAATATGATTTGCCTAATAAAATTAACAAACCTAATGAATCCAAAATTAGAAGATGGAAAGAATTTAAGAAACAGTTTGATAAGTTTGGATTTTACGAAAGACAACAAGTTCCTTTTTTTATTCCTTTTTTTGAAAAAAACAACAACAAAGGGGTAGATAGCTTATACTTAAAACTACAAACAGAATTTAAGGGATATGGAATAGAATTAAATAAAGATAAGATTATCAATGCTTATAAGGTCTATGAGGATTTTTCAGGCAAATTTGATAAACAAGATGCTTTATCGGTACTTTATCATTCCAATGAAAAAGATTCATTAAATGAAGTTGCAATTTTTATAGCACCAAAGTATTTAAAAAATGAAAATGATTTATTGGACTTTATGCCTCTTTTATTAGAAAAAGGAAGTGGTGTTCAACCAATTTTATCATCTTTCATTAATACCTATGAAGGAAAAATAAATTGGAGCGAGCATATTAACATGCTAGTAAAATTGGTTAACAATCCTAATCCTTTTCAAAGTGTTCTGGCACTCAAAATTGCAGACAGAACAGGTTTTACAAATGAAAATATGAAGTTTCTTATATCCGAGGAAATGCTTACCATGAAAGACATTCTTAAATCAAAAAACTTACCAAAAGAATATATTGATTATCTTATAATATTTCTGAACAAGTATTCCGACACAACAATAGAGCAAAATAAGAACTTCTGGATAAAAAAATTGATTTAAGATTTTTTCTGCAATACAAAGGCTAAGTCTTATTCTTAATTTATAACTTATCTCTTCAAAATATTTTAATACTCAAAACAATCTTTGTAGATTTGGAGATACTTGAAAATTCTACAATGTCAACACAAAAACGCTTATTCTTATTAGATGCTTATGCCTTAATTTTTAGGGGTTATTATGCTTTTATAAAAAACCCTAGAATCAATTCCAAAGGCATGGACACCTCAGCAATAATGGGTTTTATGAACTCTCTATTGGATGTGATAAAACGTGAAAGACCTGACCATTTAGCGGTTTGCTTTGACAGAGGAGGAAGTGTGGATCGTGTGGAAATGTTTGCCGATTATAAAGCCAATCGTGATGAAACACCCGAAGCTATTAGAATTGCTATACCTTATATTGAAAACATTTTAAAGGCCATGCACATTCCAATTATGGTAAAAGAGGGTTATGAAGCCGATGATGTTATTGGAACTCTCGCCAAAAAAGCGGAAAAAGAAGGTTACCAGACTTTTATGGTTACGCCAGATAAAGACTTTGCACAATTGGTTTCAGAGAATATTTTTATGTACCGACCCAGATTTGGTGGTGGTTACGAAACTTGGGGCATACCGGAAGTACAAGAAAAGTTCGAGGTAAAAGACCCATTGCAAGTCATAGATTTTTTAGCCATGAAGGGTGATGCAATTGATAATATTCCAGGTTTACCGGGCGTAGGCGATAAAACCGCTAAGAAATTCTTGGCGGCTTATGGCAGCATTGAAGGGTTGTTTGAAAACAGCCACGAGCTAAAAGGAAAAATGAAAGAAAAGGTAGAAGCTAGTGTCGAACAAGGTTTGCTTTCTAAAAAGTTAGCAACAATTATGTTAGATGTTCCAGTGGAATTTGATGCGACTGATTTTGAACTGAACACTCCTGATTTACAAAAAGTAACCGAGATTTTTGAAGAACTGGAATTTAGAAGATTGACAGAGAATATCATTAAGACATTTAGTGAAGAAGCTCAAACCCAAGAAGTAAAACCACAAACGGAAACTAAAAAAACAGCATCAAAAAACAATCCTACTGATAATATTCAATTTGACCTTTTTGCCGCACCGGGTACAGGAGCTACTCAAACAGAAACTGTTGTAAGTGGTTATCAAACCATTGATAATGTCTCTCATTTTTACCAATTTGCAGATACTCCGCTATCACGAAAATTATTGCTAACGCAATTGTTAGCTCAAAAATCGGTTTGTTTTGATACCGAAACTACGGGATTAAAAGCTCTGGAAGTTGAGCTTATCGGTATTGCCTTTTCATGGGAACACCACAAAGGTTTTTATGTTCATTTTCCTGAAAATCAAGAAGAAACACAACAGATTTTAGAAGAATTTAGACCGTTTTTTGAAAACGAATCCATCGAAAAAGTGGGTCACAATTTAAAATACGATATTAAGGTGTTGTCGAATTACAACATGCCCGTTAAAGGTAAATTGTTCGATACCATGATTGCACATTATCTGATAAATCCGGATATGCGTCATGATATGGATGTTTTGGCAGAAACATATCTTAACTATCAACCTGTTCCTATCACGGAACTAATCGGTAAAAAAGGAAAGAACCAGGGCAATATGCGTGATGTTGAATTGGAAAAACAGACCGAATATGCCGTTGAAGATGCAGATATTACCTTACAACTGAAAACACATTTTGAAAAAGAATTGGAGAGCGGCAACTTAACAAAATTGTTTAATGATGTTGAAATGCCTTTGGTTGAGGTACTTACCGCCATGGAAATTGAAGGTATTAATATTAATATTGATTTTCTTAAGGAATTGTCAATAGCTTTAGGTAATGACATTGAGCGTTTGGAAAAAGGTATTTACGAACAAGCTGGTGAAGAATTTAATTTGGCTTCCCCAAAACAATTAGGCCCTATTTTATTTGACAAACTTAAATTGGTCGATAAGCCTAAAAAGACAAAAACAGGACAATACTCAACCGCCGAAGATGTATTGTCTTACTTGGCAAAAGATCATCAAATTATTAGGGATATTCAAGAGTATAGACAATATAAAAAATTGCAAAGCACCTATGTTGATGCCTTACCAAACGAGGTAAACCCAAAAACCAAAAGAATTCATACGGTGTATGCTCAAGCCGTTGCCGCAACGGGCAGATTGAGTTCCAACAACCCCAATTTACAGAATATTCCTATTCGAACCGAACGTGGACGTGAAGTCCGAAAAGCATTTATTCCAAGAAATGAAAATTATACCTTATTGGCAGCGGATTATTCCCAAATTGAATTGCGAATTATTGCTGCATTGAGCCAAGAAGAAAATATGATAAATGCTTTTAAAAACAATGAAGATATTCATGCTTCAACGGCGGCAAAAGTATTTAATGTGCCAATAAAAGAAGTAACCCGTGAACAACGTAGCAATGCCAAAACTGTTAATTTCGGAATTATTTATGGTGTTTCCGCATTTGGTTTAAGTAATCAGACTACGCTCTCGCGAAGTGAATCCAAAGAGTTAATTGATACTTATTATGAAACTTATCCAAAACTGAGAAGTTATATGGACGGACTAATACATTTTGCCAGAGAAAATGGTTATGTTGAAACGGTTTTGGGAAGACGTAGGTATTTGAAAGATATTAATTCACGTAATGCGGTTGTTCGAGGAGCGGCAGAACGAAATGCCGTTAACGCTCCCATCCAAGGGAGTGCAGCTGATATTATTAAATTGGCAATGATAAATATTTACGACCGCTTTCAAAAAGAAAACTTCAAAAGTAAAATGTTACTCCAAGTGCATGATGAATTGGTTTTTGATGCTCACAATGATGAGCTTGAAATCATCAAGCCTATTATAAAAACTGAAATGGAAAATGCTTATAAATTGGCTGTGCCTTTAGATGTTGAGATTGGTTTGGGCAAAGATTGGTTGGCGGCACATTAAAAATAGACGTGAGATTTTAGACATGAGATATTAGAAATTTTTATCTAAAATATCTCAAGTCTAAAATCTACCTAGTACCCTACCGCTCTAGCATCAAAACTCCGAGAATCCGCAGCACCGTAGATTTTATTATTTTGATGGTCAATAGTAATTCCCATAGCTTGTCCTTGCATATTTCTATAATAGACTTCATGGCCTAAAGCTTCATACATTTTTTGCGTATCTGGAGATATGCCATGTCTTTCAAAAGAAGTTTTATTTGGAAACCATTGATGGTGAATTCTAGGTGCTTCAATGGCTTGGGCAATGTTCATATCAAAGTCAATAATATTTAAAATTACTTGCAAAACGGTGTTAATAATTGTTCTTCCACCGGGACTTCCAATAACAATAACCGGCTTGCCATTTTTGGCAACAATCGTCGGTGTCATACTTGATAACATTCTCTTTTCGGGCTGCACCAAATTAGGTTTTGTACCAATTAATCCACGAGAGTTTGTATAACCGGGAATGGGATTGAAATCTCCCATTTCGTTATTCAATAGAAATCCTGCACCTTCAACTACTATTTTATTACCGTAACTATTTTCTAAGGTATAAGTTAACGAGACTGCATTTCCGTCTTTGTCAACTACGGAAATATGAGTGGTTTCAGGGCTTTCAGGTTTTAAATGTTTTGCATTAAAATTTGTAGAATCGCTTATTGAAGCTTTTTGTAAATCAATACTTGCTCTTAAATTATTGGCGTGTTCTTTTGATATTAAATTTTCCAAAGGTAAATCAGGATTAAAATCAGAATCACCCACAAATTCAGCCCTGTCGGCAAAAGCCCTACGCATAGCCTCGGTAAGTATATGTAAAGAAATAGCGGAATTATGTCCAATTTCGCTCAAATTATAACCTTCTAAAATATTCAGCATCTCAACCAAAGCTATACCACCAGAACTTGGTGGTGGCATACCTACAATTTCATAACCTCTGTATGTTCCTAAGATTGGTTTTAACTCTTGAGCTTGGTATTTAGCCAAATCTTTTTCGGTAATAATACCTCCGTTTTTCTTCATAAAATCGGCAATAAGTTTCGCGGTTTTACCTTTGTAAAATCCATCTGCTCCTTTTTCTTGAATTCTTTTTAACGTTTCTGCCAATTCAGGTTGCTTCCAAATTTCACCCGGCTTGTAAGGTGTTTTTCCATCTTTCAAAAAAGTCTTGGCTGTTGACGGATATTTAGATTTACTTCTAGCTATAAAATTCACGAACCATTCATTTCTATATGTTGCCGGAAAACCCTCTTATGCTAATTTTACTGCTGGAGCGACCAAATCCGCCCAAGGTAATTTTCCCATTTTTTGGTGTGCCAAATATAGCCCTGCAACTGTTCCGGGTACTCCCGTTGCTAATAATCCTTCATGATTTGAATTGTCTTTTATCTTTCCATCCTTCCCTAAAAACATAGTTTCCGTTGCGGCAATTGGTGCTTTTTCCCTAAAGTTAAAAGTTGTTTTTTTACCATCATCACCGTAATAAATTAAAAATCCACCACCGCCGATATTTCCCGCAGAAGGTAAAGTAACCGCCAAAGCAAAAGCTGTAGCCACAGATGCATCAATGGCATTTCCTCCTTTTTTTAATATATCTCTTCCTACTTCAGACGCTAAATAATGACTGGTAACCACCATTCCGTTTTCAGCGGGAGCAGGCGTCTTTCCGCTTTGAGCGAAAATTGGACTCGTTATAAATAAAAAAACAAATACAATTATTTTTAAGTAAATTTTCATGGGGATTTTGATTTTGACTAACTTAACAAACCTAATTAAAATATACATTGTACACAATAGAAATTATACCTATAGTATTAATTTGTAATTAATTATAAAAAAAACGTAAATTGTACTGCACTTAAAACCCGAACAAATGAAAACAATGACCTGTAAACAACTAGGCGGACCATGTAATAAGGAGTTTCATGCCAATACCTTTGAAGAAATGGTAGAACAAAGCAAAAAGCACGGTATGGAAATGGTTCAAAAAGGTGATGCGGATCATATTAGGGTAATGGATGAGATGAAAGAAAAAATGAAAACACAGACTCCACAACAAATGCAAGATTGGTTTTATAATAAAAGAATGGAGTTTGATGCACTTCCGGAGAATCAATAGTTGCGAAACCCATACACACTTTCTGAAGGGCTATAACCATACACCAGCAATGGCTTTAAACACCTTCGATAGCCGTCATATTATCTCTTACAAACTCAATTAAAAATATATCAAAAACACTATTTGTAATATAAATAAATAGTAGTATCTTTGCAAACCCTTTTTTAAGGGAAAAATCATTTAATATTAATAGACAAAAACTAATCGTGTGAACACATTAAGTTACAAAACAGTATCGGCTAACAGAACCACTGTAAACAAAGAGTGGGTTTTAGTTGATGCGGACGGACAAACATTGGGTCGTTTAGCTTCTAAAGTAGCAATGCTTATAAGAGGTAAATACAAGCCAAACTACACACCTCACGTTGATTGCGGTGACAATGTAGTAATTATTAACGCAGAAAAAATTGTATTGTCAGGAAACAAATGGACAGATAAATCTTATATCCGTCATACAGGTTACCCTGGAGGTCAAAGATCGCTTACTGCAACTGAGTTGTTTAAAAAAGATCCAACTCGTTTAGTAGAAAAAGCAGTTAAAGGAATGCTACCAAAAAACAAATTGGGTAGTGCTTTATTTAGAAATTTAAATGTCTTTGCTGGTGCCGAGCATAATAAAGAAGCTCAAAAACCAAAGACTATTAACCTTAACGATCTTAGATAATGGATATAGTACATAAAATAGGTAGAAGAAAAACGGCAGTTGCCCGTGCTTATGTTTCTAAAGGAAAAGGAAACATTACCATAAATAAAAGAGAATTAAATAATTATTTTACAACTGGAACTTTACAATATAAAGTATTGCAACCTTTAACTTTAACCGATAATGATAAAAATTACGATGTTAAAGTAAATGTATTTGGAGGTGGAGTTACAGGTCAAGCCGAAGCAATTCGTTTGGCAATAACTAGAGCTTTGGTTTCTATTGATCCAGACTATAAGGCTATTTTAAAACCTGAAGGGTTGTTAACAAGAGATCCAAGAATGGTAGAGCGTAAAAAGTTCGGTCAGAAAAAAGCCCGTAAGAAATACCAATTCTCTAAACGTTAACAGAGAACCACTTTTCGCTTTTCTGCGAAATGTGTGGGATAAGCCTGTCTTGAGCGACAGTCGAAAGGTTAATCCCGCGGAGGAACGACCGCGGGATCTTTTAAAAAACAACAATTATTAATAAATCTGTTTAAGTTTAGCACCCAAATAATTGAGACTCACTCTAAGTGGCTACTTGGTTATTGCTAAATAAGGAACGTAAACTAAAAACAAAATGAACATTCAAATTCAAGAATTACTAGATGCAGGTGTACACTTCGGTCACTTGACAAGAAAATGGAATCCGAACATGGCTCCGTATATCTATACTGAGCGTAACGGAGTACATATTATAGATTTGTACAAAACTTCAGCTAAAATTGAAGAAGCTGGTGCAGCTTTAGAAAAAATTGCAGCTTCAGGTAGAAAAATTTTATTTGTTGCCACAAAAAAACAGGCTAAAGATATTGTTTCTGACAAAGCGGCAAGTGTTAATATGCCTTATATTACTGAAAGATGGCCTGGCGGAATGCTTACCAATTTTGTAACTATCCGTAAAGCTGTTAAAAAAATGGCTCAAATTGATAGAATGAAACAAGATGGTAGCTTTAATGCTTTATCTAAAAGAGAAAAATTACAAATAGACCGTCAAAGAGCTAAACTGGAAAAAAACTTAGGTTCTATTTCTGATATGACGCGTTTACCTGGTGCATTATTTGTTATAGATACAAGAAAAGAGCATATTGCTATTGCTGAAGCTCAAAAGTTGAATATTCCAATTTTTGCTATGGTAGATACTAATTCTGACCCAAGACAAATCGATTTTGTAATTCCTTCAAATGATGATGCTTCAAAATCTATCAATAAGATTTTATCATATACAACTGAAGCTATTGCAAAAGGTTTAGCGGACAGAAAATCTGATAAAGATTCTGATAACGAAAAGCCAAAAGTTTCTAAAAAAGTAGAAAAGGCAAAGGCAAAAACCGAAGAAGTAGTAGAAGAAAAATAACTTATTAAATAACCTAAAGTTAATGGTTAAAAATTGAATAAACCATTAATGGATTAAAGATAAAAACTATGGCAAAAATAACAGCCGCAGAAGTAAATAAATTAAGAAAAGCCACTGGTGCGGGCATGATGGATTGTAAAAATGCACTAGTTGAAGCTGATGGTAATTTTGATACCGCCATCGAAATATTACGTAAAAAAGGACAAAAAGTAGCTGCGAAAAGAGCCGACAGAGACTCTTCTGAAGGTGCGGTTATCGCAGTAGTAAATGACGACGCTACAACTGGAGCTGTTATTTCTTTAAATTGTGAAACCGACTTTGTGGCTAAAAACGATGGATTTGTCGATTTGGCAAATCAATTGGCTAAAATAGCGTTGAGCACTTCATCTAAAGATGAGTTTTTGGCTGCGAATTTTAACGGTATGTCAGTTGCCGATAAATTAATTGAGCAAACGGGTGTAATTGGTGAAAAAATTGAAATTGGTGCCTTTGACAAAGTTGAAGCTCCGTTTGTAGGTTCTTATATTCACGCAGGGAATAAAATTGCCACTTTAGTTGGGCTTTCCGCTACCGCAGATGGTGCAGATGTTGTTGCTAAAGATGTTGCAATGCAAGCCGCAGCCATGGCTCCTATTGCTCTAGATGAAACAGGTGTTGACCAATCGGTTATTGATAAAGAAATTGAAATTGCAAAAGATCAGTTACGTCAAGAGGGTAAACCAGAAGCAATGTTAGATAATATTGCCAAGGGTAAAATAAAACGATTCTTTAAAGATAATACTTTAGTGAATCAAGATTTTATTAAGGACAACAAACAAAGTGTGGCTCAATATGTAAAAACTTTGGGCGATGTTAAAGTTGTTGACTTTAAAAGAGTTGCTTTAGGATAATCAAGCACATAAATATTTTCAAAAACCTCATCAATTGATGGGGTTTTTTTATTTTTGAAATGCTTATATTTGTCAAACTTTCATAATAATGCAATACAAAAGAATTCTATTAAAACTTAGTGGTGAAGCCTTAATGGGCGACAAACAGTTTGGTATTGACTCCACAAGATTAAGCCAATATGCCAAAGACATCAAAACAGTTATTGATAAAGGCATTGAAGTTGCCATAGTAATTGGTGGCGGCAACATATTTAGGGGTTTGGCCGCAGCAGGAAATGGCATGGATAGGGTTCAAGGAGACTATATGGGTATGTTGGCAACCGTAATCAACGGTTTGGCCCTACAAAGTGCATTAGAAGATATTGAGGTTCAAACACGTTTGTTAACCGCTATAAAAATGGAGCAAATTGCCGAACCTTATATTAAAAGACGAGCCGTTAGGCACTTAGAAAAAGGTAGGGTAGTTATTTTCGGAGCTGGAACTGGAAACCCGTATTTTACAACGGATACCGCCGCCGTATTAAGAGCTATTGAAATAGATTCTGATGTAATTTTAAAAGGCACTCGGGTAGATGGTGTTTATACAGCCGACCCTGAAAAGAACATAAATGCTGTAAAATTCGAAAATATTACTTTTAAAGACGTAATGAACAAAGGCTTAAAAGTTATGGATATGACAGCTTTTACCTTAAGTGAGGAAAATAAATTACCAATTATTATATTTGACATGAACAAAGAAGGCAATTTAATGAAGTTGCTCTCTGGAGAAAATATTGGAACAAAAGTTGATATAAAAATTTAGAATTATTTTATTATGAACGAAGAAGTACAATTTATAATAGATACTGCTAAAGAACAAATGGACAACGCGGTAGAACATTTAATTAAAGAATTGGCAAATATTAGGGCCGGCAAGGCATCACCTGCCATGTTAAGGAGCGTAATGGTTGACTATTACGGCTCACAAACGCCTCTAAATCAAGTAGCGAACGTTAATACGCCCGATGCCAGGACAATTAGTATTCAGCCATGGGAAAAGAGTATGTTGCAAGAAATTGAAAGAGGAATAATGCTTGCAAATCTAGGTTTTAATCCGATGAACAACGGCGAAAATATTATTATCAATGTTCCTGCATTGACCGAAGAGCGTCGTAAAAGTCTTGCTAAACAAGCTAAAGCAGAAGCTGAAAACGATAAAATCAGCGTAAGAAATGCACGAAGAGATGCTAACCACGATATTAAGAAGTTGGACATCTCTGAAGATTTGCAAAAAAATGCCGAACAAGATATTCAAGAACTTACAGATAAATACATTAAAAAAATTGACGATCTTTACGAAGTAAAAGAAAAGGAAATTATGACCATATAATTATTGGTTGTCAAAAATAATATTTGTTAAAAAGCACTACGTTCAATCGTGGTGCTTTTTTGCATTACATACACTTTTAATAATAATTTTACCCTATAAAAAATTAGTACCTTTGCCAACATTATAAATTCACAAACTTTTTAATGAATTTTTGGGCTCATATTTCTCGTATTATTATTAAAGGACGTATTCCTATACTAATAATTCTTGCTATCATCACTTATTTTTTGGCCTCACAAATGCAGTATATGCGTTTTTCGCATAGCGAGGCTAATCTGCTACCAAAAAACCATGAAGTAAATTTAGAATACAATAAATTCTTAGAAATTTTTGGAGAAGAAGGTAATTTAATAATCTTAGCTACAAAAGATTCTACCATATATACCGCTAAAAAATTTAATAATTGGAATGCTCTTTCAAATCAGTTAGATTCATTAAATCAAGTTGATTTTACGGTTTCGATTGGTGATATTAAAAAGCTATATAAAGATACCGAAAATGAACGCTTCGATGTTACACCAATTTATGACAAAAAACCAAAAACCGACCAAGAAGTTGAAGAAATAAGAAACGATCTTTTTGAAAACTTGCCCTTTTTTGATAATTTTTTGTTCAATAAAAAGACAGGAACCATCCGAACGGTTATCTATATTAAAAAAGATATCGTAAATACCATTGAACGTAAAAAGTTTATTCTTGAAATTTTAAACCCAACTATTGAAAAGTTTGAAAAAGATAATAATTTAGATGTAAAAGTATCTGGTATGCCATATATCAGGACGATGAATTCTAAAAGCATTACTGATGAAATTGGCATTTTTGTAGTATTGGCACTATTGGTTACCTCTATTATTTTCTTTTTCTTTTTCAGGTCGCATAGGGCAACATTAATCACAATGATTGTGGTAAGCGTTGGTGTAGTTTGGGCCTTTGGCTTTATTGGCTTGTTTAGGTATGAAATTACAGTACTAACCGCTTTAATTCCGCCTTTGATTATTGTTATTGGAGTACCCAACTGTATATTTCTTATCAATAAATACCAACAAGAAATTAAAGAACACGGTAATCAGGCCAGATCTTTACAACGTGTAATCTCTAAAATTGGTAATGCTACTTTGATGACCAATGTAACCACCGCGTCAGGCTTTGCTACTTTTATTTTTACCAAGAGCCAATTGTTAAATGAGTTTGGCATCATCGCTTCAGTAAATATTTTAGCCATATTTATTTTGTCCTTATTAATAATACCAATTATTTATAGCTTTCTGCCAAAACCAAAATACAAACACTTAAAACACCTCGAAAAACGGTGGATGGATAAAGTTGTCAGCTGGATGGAACGTACAGTGCGTCATAAACGTATAGCCGTTTACATTTCTACCGTAGCGGTTATTATTTTTAGCATAATAGGTGTTTATATGATCAGGGTTTCGGGCAGTTTGATAGAAGATATGCCAAAAGGAAAAACTTTCTTCAAGGATATTGTCTTTTTTGAAAAGGAATTTGGTGGCATAATGCCTTTAGAAATAATTATTGACACCAAACGAAAAAAAGGTGTAATGAAACTATCTACGCTAAATCGGATGGATAAACTTGTAGAAATTATAGATGAAATCCCTGAACTTTCATCTACAGTTTCCGTACTTAATTTGGTAAAATACTCCAAACAAGCATATTATAATGGCAATCCAAAATACTATCAATTACCAACTTCCCAAGAACAAAATTTTATATTATCCTATACCAAAAACTCAAATACAAATTCAGATTTACTGAATAATTTTGTTGATTCTACAGGTCAATATGCCCGTATTACAACCTTTATGAAAGATATTGGCACGGATAAAATGGAGCGTATTGAGGAACGTTTACAGGCTAGAATTGACAAAGTGCTACCTGCAGAAAATTATACAGTAACCTTAACAGGTAAAGCTTTGGTCTTTTTAAAAGGCACTAATTATTTGATTAGAAACTTAGTACTTTCATTATCATTGGCCATTCTACTTATTTCATTATTTATGGCTTGGATGTTTAGGTCGTTTAAAATGATCTTGATTTCATTACTGCCCAATATTTTACCTTTATTGGTAACTGCAGGTTTAATGGGGTATTTAGGCGTACCCATAAAACCTTCAACCATTTTAGTATTTAGTATTGCTTTTGGTATATCTGTAGATGATACCATTCACTTTTTAGCTAAATATAGACAGGAATTGCAAGCCAATAACTGGAAAGTAAAAGTATCTGTTTATAATGCGTTACGAGAAACAGGAGTAAGTATGTTCTATACTTCTATTGTGTTGTTTTTTGGATTTTTAGTATTTATTGTTTCCAGTTTTGGTGGCACCATTGCTCTTGGCGGATTGGTATCAGTAACTTTATTATTTGCCATGGTGTCCAATTTATTGTTACTTCCATCGTTATTATTATCCTTAGAAAGACGAATAGCAAACAAAGAAGTATTTAAAAAACCACCTATTCAAATTTTGACCGATAATGAAGATGCTTTAAATGAAGAAATTGAAAATAAAAATTAAATAAAATGAAAGGAATTATTTTAGCTGGCGGAAGTGGCACTAGACTACATCCATTAACCTTGGCTGTAAGTAAGCAATTAATGCCTATCTATGACAAACCAATGATTTATTACCCACTTTCTACATTAATGCTGGCGGGTATTAAAGATATTTTAATTATTTCTACGCCACATGATTTACCAATGTTTGAAAGATTGTTGGGTGATGGCAAACAATTGGGTTGTAGTTTTCATTATAAGGTACAAGAAGTTCCTAACGGATTGGCACAAGCCTTTGTCATTGGAGAAGAATTTATTGGTGATGATAGTGTTACGTTGGTCTTAGGCGATAATATTTTTTACGGAACAGGCTTTCACAAAGCTTTAATTGAAGCGTCTAAAAATGAAGGTGGAACTGTTTTTGCCTATCACGTTAATAATCCAGAACGCTATGGTGTAGTAGAGTTTGATAATGATAATAAAGTGCTTTCTATAGAAGAAAAACCTAAAAACCCCAAATCAAATTTCGCGGTTCCAGGAATTTATTTTTATGACAATACTGTTGTTGAAATTGCAAAAAACCTAAAGCCATCTGCACGTGGTGAGTACGAAATAACCGATGTAAATAAAATCTATTTGCAACAAGACAAATTACATGTTAGTATTCTTAATAGAGGTACGGCTTGGTTAGATACGGGCACATTCCAATCGTTAATGCAAGCACAACAATTCGTACAAGTAATTGAAGAACGACAAGGTTTAAAAATTGGTTGTATTGAAGAAGTAGCCTACAAAAAAGGATTTATTTCAGCCTCTCAACTCAAGAAAATTGCTGAACCGTTATTAAAAAGTGGATATGGTGAATATTTGTTAAGTATTACAACTCATAAGCAAGAATAAAATTACCATTTCTTAATTCCAAATTTCTAAAATCTATCGCTATCTTTGCGACTCATAAATTTTTGAGAAAATGCAAAAGAGTATTGCGGATTTATTACAAGCAGAAAATTTTTTACAAGAAGTTGTTATTAAAGGATGGGTACGTACCTTTAGGGCCAATCGTTTTATAGCATTAAATGATGGTTCAACTATAAACAATATACAATGTGTAGTTGATTTTGAAAATACCGATGAAAGTATTTTAAAACGGATTACCACAGGAGCGGCCGTAGCTATTTCCGGAACTTTAATAGAAAGCCAAGGCAAAGGACAACGTGTTGAGATTGATGTTAAAAATATTGAAATCTTAGGTGATTCCAATCCTGAAGAATACCCCATCCAACCTAAAAAACATAGCTTTGAGTTTTTACGTGAAAACGCTCACTTAAGAATAAGAACCAATACCCTTAGTGCAGTTATGCGTGTAAGATCTGCCCTATCTTTTGCCGTACACAAGTATTTTACCGAAAATGGATTTTACAATTTCCACGCTCCAATCATAACTGGTTCTGACGCAGAAGGTGCAGGCGAAATGTTCAGGGTAACCACAATGGATCCTGAAAATCCACCAAAAGATGATAATGGAAATATTGACTATTCTAAAGATTTTTTTGGTAAAGAAACCAACCTTACCGTATCTGGTCAATTAGAAGCAGAAACTTATGCCATGGGTTTGAGCAAAGTCTACACTTTTGGCCCTACTTTTAGAGCAGAAAACTCTAATACAGCCAGACATTTAGCAGAATTTTGGATGATAGAACCAGAAATGGCATTTTATGATTTAGATGCCAATATGGATTTGGCAGAAGATTTTATTAAAAATGTAGTAAAATATGTTCTTGAACATTGTAAAGACGATTTGGCCTTTTTGGATCAACGCTATACTAAAGAAGAACAATCTAAGCCACAACAAGAACGTAGTGAAATGACGTTGTTGGAAAAATTGAATTTTGTTGTTGACAATAACTTTAGGCGAGTTACTTATACAGAAGCTATTGACATCTTAAGAAATTGCAAACCCAATAAAAAGAAAAAATTTCAGTATCTTATCAATGATTGGGGTGCTGATCTGCAAAGTGAGCATGAACGCTTTTTGGTTGAAAAACATTTTAAATGTCCTGTAATACTTTTTGACTACCCAGCCAACATAAAAGCATTTTATATGCGTTTAAATGATGATGGTAAAACGGTCAGGGCAATGGATGTTCTTTTTCCAGGAATTGGAGAAATAGTTGGGGGGTCACAACGTGAAGAACGTTTAGAAGTGCTAAAAGAAAAAATAAAAGCTTTGGACATTGACGAAGAGGAATTGTGGTGGTATTTAGATCTACGTAAATTTGGTACAGCGGTACATTCCGGTTTTGGACTCGGTTTTGAGCGTCTAGTACAATTTACCACTGGTATGGGTAATATTAGGGATGTTATTCCGTTTCCTAGAACACCACAAAATGCGGAATTCTAGTTAAATAATTGCCTAGTATTTGGGTATTTGATTTAAAAAAATTAAGATGAAAAAAATAGTAATAATAGTAACCTTATTCAATTATATTTTTAGCTTCTCTCAGGAAGTGATTGAAGAGACTATTCTCGAATCAACGGAGGTAGAAGAAACGGTCATTGAAAGTACGGAAACTGGAAATGTAAATCAATATTACCAAAATAATACGACTGATATAGTTACCGGGGAAATCGATAACACATTACTCATTTTTAAAGGAAAAAACTCATCGCTTTATGGTTTAAAAGACAAAGCTGGTAAAATTTTGGTAAAGCCCATTTTTTATTCCATAAATTCTTACGGGTCTACAAAAGATAGAATAAAGGCTTCTTTAAGTTATGGAAAAGAAGGTATAATAGACGGCAGAGGTAATATCATTATCCCTTTTGAATATTCAGGTTTTTATAATAACAATCGTAATGTTTATACGGCAAAAAAAGATGGAAAATCCTATATGTTCGATTATTATGGTAATAAATTATTAAAAAAAGCCTATGATGAAATTTCCATTGACGATATATATTGCAAGATAAAAGAAAATGGCTTCTATGGAATGTTAAATAGTAATGGTGAAGAACTTTTACCTACTAAGTATGATGAAATATATTATTTCCCTCAAGAAGAATGGTTTTTGGTTACAAAAAACGGTGTAAGTAATATTATTTATAGCAATGGTAAAAATGTTTTTGGCAACAAATTTTCATCGGTATCCAAACTTGATTATTACTTTAAATATATTTTAGCGGAGAAAGGTGGAAAATTTGGTATTATCGATAAAAATGGTAACGAAATAACACCCATAATTTTTGATGACATAGAAAAAGATTATAACGGTAACTTTTTTATCGTCAAACAAAATGAAAAATGGGGCCTTTATAATATAATCTTCAATCAATTTTTAATTGAACCTACTTATGATAATATTAGAATGCTATCCAATAATTATTATCTGGTAAAAACACAAAACAATAAAACGCTAATTGATATTCTTTTGAATAAAAAAATTGATTTTACTTCTTACGATGAGGTTAATAATTACATCAATAAAAACATAGCAGTTGTAAAACAAAATGAATTAAGAGGTGCAGTAAATGTTGAGTCCGGTAAATTGGTTATACCTACAAAATATAATTATTTAGATGTAAATTCATATTATATAAAAGGAACCCTGCCTAATAGTAGACTTTCCGATTTATATAATTATGATGGTGATCTAATTTATAAAAACGTAAGCTTTATTAAAAGTTTGAGCAATTACGCTTATAGTAAAATAACATCAGAAGGTAAAATGGGGCTTATGTACAAGGGCGATGAATTAATCCCTGCCGAATTTGATCAAATTGAAGATTTTAAGAATATATCATCTTATGTGTTGGTAAAAAAAGATAATAAATCAGGAGTTGTAAGCTTAAATGATGGTAGTTTTTTAATACCTTTAAATTCAGGTACAATTTCTATTGATGAAGATAAAAATATCATCAATCACAAAAATAAGAAATATCGAATTACTTTAAATAAATTGGTCGAAATAAAATAATTAATGTTAAAACAAAGTCTTCAATATAAGTTATTACAAAAATTATCACCACAGCAAATACAGCTGATGAAGATGATTCAATTGCCTACACAAGCTTTTGAGCAAAAAGTAAAACAAGAAATTGAAGAAAACCCGGCATTGGATAGTGGAAAAGACGAAGGTGATGACTATGACAGCGACCTTCAGAATGATGATTATGACGATTCTGGCAATGAAACTATTGAAACAGACGTAAATATTGACGAATATTTGAGCGATGACGAAATGCCCAGTTATAAACTGAAAAGTAATAATTATAGTAGCGATGATGATGAAAAAAACATACCCTATGCGGCAGGTACATCCTTCAATCAGCATTTAACCGCTCAGCTCAATACTTTTAGGTTAAATGAACAAGAATATCAAATAGCGGAGTTCTTGGTTGGAAGCATTGACGAAAGCGGTTATATTAGAAGAGAAATTGATGATATTGTTGACGATTTAGCCTTCTCTGAAAACATATTTACAGAAGCCTCTGAAGTAAAACGAATGCTGGGTTATGTTCAGAAATTAGATCCAGCGGGTGTTGGGGCACAAAGTTTAGAAGAATGCCTGTTAATACAATTAAAACGAAAATCTACAACCAAAGAGAGGGCATTGGCCATAAAAATACTAGAAAATGCCTTTGAACATTTTGTTAAAAAGCACTACAAAAAACTGATTCAAAAATTTGATATTACAGAAGATGAATTAAAAGGTGCAATTAACGAAATTGAGAAACTAAACCCCAAACCCGGGGGTTCTTATGCCAATAGCAATAAAATTGTAGAACAAATTGTACCTGATTTTTCCATCCGAATTATCGAAGGTGAGCTGGACTTGACATTAAATTCCAGAAATGCCCCAGAACTGCACATTTCAAATGAATATAACAATATGCTGAAAGGTTATGCGGCTTCTAAAGATAAATCAAAATCACAAAAAGATGCCGTGCAGTTTATTAAACAAAAACTAGATGCCGCAAAGTGGTTTATAGATGCCATAAAGCAACGTCAGCAGACCTTGTTGCTTACTATGAACGCTATTATGCACATGCAAGAAGAATATTTTTTAACTGGAGATGAACGTAAGCTCAAACCAATGATTTTAAAGGATATTGCCGATAAAATAAATATGGATGTTTCTACGGTTTCAAGGGTTGCCAATAGCAAATATGTAGATACGCCTTATGGTACAAAATTGATAAAGAATTTCTTTTCCGAATCTATGATGACGGATCAAGGTGAAGAGGTTTCAACCAGAGAAATTAAAAAAATATTGGATACCGTTGTTAAAGAAGAAAATAAGAAAAAACCATTAACGGATGAAAAACTGGCCAAAATCTTAAAGGACAAAGGTTATTTAATTGCCCGAAGAACGGTTGCAAAATACAGGGAGCAATTAAACATCCCTGTAGCCAGATTGCGAAAAGAAATATAAATACCACAGATGCAATTTGCTAAACTCATTTCTTTCGTATTTCATCCTATTATAGTACCCATAGCGAGTGCTTTACTCTATTTTATTCTTGTTCCCAATCACATTCCAAAAGCGTTTTCTTATCGCGTTTTAGGGCTTATTTTCATCACAACTTATATTTTACCAGTAATTCTGTTATTTTTCTTAAAAAAGATAAAACTAATAGAAGATTTTTACCTAAATTCAATAAATGAGCGTAAATTTCCAGTCACTTTTTTTATCGTTCTTAGCTTTTTAATTGGTTATTTATTATTAAAATTTGACATTATAAATTTGTTGGCCATTTCATTTTTCGCATGTAGCTTAGCTTTGGTAGTAGTGTATATACTGTTCTTTTTTAAAATTAAAACAAGTTTACATGCCTTAGCTATTGCAGGTCAAATCGGTTTTATTTCAGTAATCAGTTACGAGTATAAAAACAACTTGTTACTGTTACTCATTGTTTTATTCTTATTATTTGGTGTAGTGGCCACGTCTAGGTTACAGTTGAAAGCCCATAATTTACCAGAAGTCGTTCTCGGCTTTTTTGTGGGGTTTTTATCTCAAATTTTTATGTACACTTATTTTATATTTTAAGAATAAAATTTCTTAAATTACAGTATATAAAAAATCAACCCTACCCTAAATTCCTTTATTTTTATGGGTGTAGTATCGTTTAGATTTGCTTTTGAAAACAAATCCGAAAGTCCATAGTAAATATTAAGGTTCCATGTTCCATAGCCCATAGAAAGCGATAAGCCATATTGTAGCTTATTAAGTTCATCTATTCTATTAATTTTAACGGTATTGTCGCTTCCTCTAAACTTTGAATTAGTAGCAAAAGCATAACTTATTTTACCTCCGAAATAAATTCTGTAGAATTTATATTTGTCAATTGTAGAAGTTCGCCATCTAAATTCAATCGGGACTTCTACCGCATGTAAAGAAAATTTATTGCTTTTAAATCCATCGCCAACTTCAAACTGTGTTATCTCATCCGGTCTGGTAATCTTTAAATTCTGATAATAGGTATGCCTTCCATAACCCAACCCAACACCTAAAGCAAGATTTCTTCTTTCGTTTAAAGGTATGTCTTTAATAAAACCTAAAACTAGACTATTGGAAAAACCGTTACTTGAAATACTATCTGGTAACTTGTTCATTAAAATATATGAAAGACCTATATAGATTTGGTCTTCCAAATATCGGCTATCTTTTATTGTATCCTTGTTTATAATCGTATCATTTTGTGCGGAAAGCACTCCACAAAGCATAAAACAGCATAAAAAATATTTTATCATAAAAACAAATATAAAAAAACAAAAGGCAATCTTTTCAGATTGCCTTTTTAAAAATTTTAAAACAATAAATTATCTATTTAATATTATCCATTGCACTTCCTTTGGTAGTGGAATAATTTACTTTAAGTGCATTAACATCTCTCAATTCTTGTTTTATGTCTGTAATTGTGCCAACATTTGACTTAATGTCAGCTTTAATAGAGGTAGTTAATGTAGGTATTACTTGTTCTGGATGCTGAGCTCTTTCGGCATAAATAAAACTTTTGATGTCTGATACGCTAGAAATTCTATCGTTTAACTGAATTTTATCACCAGGTGTACCATCTTTTGCTTTGCCCACATAAATATAGCTAACCAAACTCTTTTTTTCCAACTTCTTAACCTGATCAGCAGATGGTAATTTAGGGGTCTGTATCTTCAATTCGGTCTCACGCATTACAGTAGTTACCATAAAAAAGAACAGCAACATAAATACAATATCCGGTAAAGCCGCCGTATTTACAGCAGGCATTCCTTTTTTCTTCTTTCCAAATTTCGCCATATCTTATTTTATTTAGTAGGTTCTGCCTCAGAAATAATTTGAGGGTAAATTTCTTTACTAATATTTTCTTGTTGTGCAGCGGGTAAATCTTCATAAGCACGTCCATACTTTTTCTGGGCATACTTGTTTCTTAAATCCGTATAAGCACCCACCAATTCGTTTTGAACCGCTATATACATAGCGTAAGACGTGCCTCTATCGCTCTGCAAAGAAATAACCGCTTTTTTTGGATGGTCAGAAGAGGCAGGGTCTTTATCGCCCTCGCACCACGTACATGGCGTTAAACCTTCTTTTTGCAAGTCTGCAGCAGTACCGCCACCATTGTCTATAAATTTCATAGCGGCTTCTCTCAGGTCTTTTACCTGCATGTACGTTTCGCCCTCAACCAGAATCTCATCATTTCGGTTAACATTTACTTCAAAAACGTTTTTTTCTTTTAGAATAGGCGGGGTTACATTAGGATCTTGCTTTTCCGGTAGTTTACGCGAAATACCTATATCGGTATCCATGGTAGTGGTTACCAAAAAGAATATCAATAACAAGAACGCAATATCCGCCATAGAACCTGCATTAATTTCTGGTGTGTCTCTTCTTGCCATAATATTTTTATTTACCTAATGATTTTACGAATCCCCAACCTATAACAAGCAAACCGATCAATCCTAAAATTCCTGTAAAGTTAATTAGTGCTGTTACTTTTTTGGTGAGAGCATGAGCTGCATCACCCGTTAATATTTTATCTGACATATCTTTGATTTCAACTGCTTTACCTTGTGCATCTGTAGCCAACTCGTCTCCAGCTGTAAAATAAGCCAGTAAAAACAGGCCTATAAATATACCAAAGGTAATTAAGGTCTTTTTTAATGATTCAGGGTGTTTAACAATATTCAATATTGAGAACACAACCGCAATCAAAGCCGTTGCAATTAACAGATAAGTTGAAAACTTTATCATCGGATCTACTATACTGCCTTGTAAAGCTGAATCCGTCTCAATTGCGTCACTTCCGGCCATAATAATTCTGACCAAGAAAAAGACACCAATCAATCCTAAAACAGCAGCAACAATAGTTACTATTTTTGATTTATCCATGGTTTATTATTTTTTGTGTCTGATTAATAAATCTATTAAAGAAATTGAGGCATCTTCCATATTGTTTACAATACTATCTACTTTAGAAATAATATAATTATAAAATATCTGAAGAATGATAGCTACAATAAGACCAAATACCGTTGTTAAAAGTGCTACTTTAATACCACCAGCAACAACACCAGGAGAAATATCGTTGGCAGCTTGGATAGAGTCAAAAGCCCCAATCATACCTATTACCGTACCCATGAAACCAAGCATTGGTGCCAAGGCAATAAATAAAGACAACCAAGAAATGTTTTTCTCTAACAAGCCCATTTGTACGCCACCGTAACTTACAACAGCTTTTTCTGCCTGTTCTACACCTTCGTCCATTCTATCCAACCCTTGATAAAAGATAGAGGCAACGGGTCCTTTTGTATTTCTACAAACTTCCTTTGCAGCTTCCACACCGCCCGAGGATAATGCTTCATCAACATTATTTACCAGCTTTTTTGTGTTTGTGCTTGCCATGTTTAGGTAGATAATCCTTTCAATGGCAATTGCCAATCCTAAGATTAAGGCTATTAGTACAATTCCCATAAAGAAAGGGCCACCTTCAATAAAACGTTGTTTTAATATTTGGTGAAATGTTTTACTCTCGGCTGCGTCTTCGGCAGCTTGCTCAGTTTGAACAGTGGTTAATGCATGACTGTTTTGTACTGTACCTAGAAATAATAATCCTGTGATTGCGAGGATAGTAAGTAGTTTTTTCATTGTTTGATTCTTAATTATTAATTTAGTTAACGGGTTAAAGATATAAATTTTTTTATTATATGCAACATTTATTGCGGAGAGAGAGGGATTCGAACCCTCGTTACAATTTCTCATAAATACGCTTTCCAAGCGTACGCCTTAAGCCACTCGGCCACCTCTCCTTCAAAAGTAATCTTTTTTTTTGTGGATGTCAAATAAAACAAAAAAAAATTAAGTGGAAAAGTTTTTACTACAAATTTTAACTCATTTCCCCTCTTAGTGGGGTTTCAAAAATATCCTTAAAGCTATTAGATGCAACATTTTCCCCTAATAAATACATCAATTTAGCAATTGCAGATTCTGTGGTTATATCTTTACCATTTATTAAATTCAGCTTTTTTAACTGAACACTTGTATCGTATTGCCCCAAAATTACACTACCTCCAACACATTGTGAAACGTCGATTATATGTATTCCTTTATCTATCGCATTTTTTAAAAGTGACAAAAACCATTTGTCATTCGGTGCATTTCCCGAGCCATAGGCCTCTAAAACCACACCTTTTAGTTTTGGTATTTTTAAAATTGCTTCTATAACTTCTTTTGTGATGCCAGGAAACAATTTTAAAATAACAATATTAGTATCTAAGTTTTTCCTAAATAAAGTCTTTTTATTTTTATCTGGTTTTAACAAAAGGTGTTTTTCAAATTTTAAATGCACCCCACTTTCGGCAATTGCAGGATAATTTGCTGAGGCGAAAGCCTCAAATTGTTCTGCATTTATTTTTGTAGTTCTATTGGCTCTGTACAATTTATACTCAAAATACAAACCCACTTCGGTGACAATAGGTTCATTCTTATTATTTTTAGCTGACGCAATCTGAATTGCGGTAATTAAATTCTCTTTGGCGTCTGTACGCAAATCGCCAATGGGTAATTGTGAACCTGTAAAAATTATAGGTTTTGTCAGATTCTCTATCATAAAACTAATGGCAGAGGATGTATATGACATCGTATCTGAACCTGTCAAGACCACAAAACCATCCTTTTTATTATAGTGATTTTCTATAATTTCAAGGATTTGAATCCAATAGAAAGTGTTCATATTAGAAGAATCGATAGGCTCATCAAAAGAAACACTTTCCACATTACAATTTAATTGTTTTAATTCTGGTATTTTTTTGAATAAATTGGCAAAATTAAATGCCTTTAAAGCGTTTGATTCATAATCTTTAACCATACCAATTGTGCCACCTGTATATATTAATAAGATTTCAGGTTTGTTTGTCATATTGTCATATATATTTAAGGATTGAATGAAATTCCCAATAATTTTTAGCTAAAAAGTGCGTTTTAACTGAAAATTTAGCAAATTAAAATTATTTGGAATACTTTATGCTATAAATTTACCAAGATTATTTATTTTTACCCTCATAGAGGATTTTATAAAAAAGAGGCTTTTTGCCTTTACAAAAGTAAGTGATTAAAAAACAAATCTTGCCTGTTGGCAGACAGGTTTAAAATTTAAATAATTATGATAGGATTTTATGTATTAATAGGTGTTATTGCTTTGGTTAGTTGGCTCATAAGCAGCAAACTAAAAAGTAAATTTAAGCATTATTCAAAGGTTCAGCTTAGAAATGGAATGAGCGGTGCCGAAATCGCTACAAAAATGTTGGCCGATCATGGCATTAGCGATGTAGAGGTAATTTCAACTCCTGGTATGTTGACAGATCACTATAACCCATTGAAAAAAACCGTTAATTTAAGTGAAGGTGTTTACAATCAGCGTAATGCGGCGGCGGCGGCAGTAGCAGCCCATGAGGTTGGACACGCGGTACAACATGCACAAGCTTACCAATGGCTTACAATGCGATCTAAATTAGTGCCAGCGGTTAGTATTACTTCAAAATTTTCACAATATTTAGTGATAGGAGGTATTATTTTAGGAGCTGCCTCGGGCAATACAGGGCTAGGGTTTTATATTGCAATTGCTGGTTTGGCTTTTATGGCACTGGGTACTATTTTTAGTTTTATTACATTACCAGTTGAATACGATGCCAGCAATCGTGCTTTGGCTTGGTTAAAAAACAAGAATATGGTAAGTCAGCAAGAATACAAAGGCTCTGAAGATGCTTTGAAGTGGGCGGCAAGAACCTATTTGGTAGCTGCATTGGGCTCTTTGGCGATGCTTTTATATTGGGGAATACGAATCTTGGGAAGTAGAGATTAAGCCCCTCTGCCTGCGGCATCTCCCCTTAGGGGAGAATCTTCGAGTAAAAAATAACGGATTCCAATGGTTGGAATCCGTTATTTTTTAACATTTGACTTGAAACAATAAACAATAATGTCCATAGTACCTTTTCACTCCCAACTCGTAACTCTTAATTAAATTTTCAACTGTCTGTCTATTTGTTGATCTAAGGAAATAAAGGTTTCTGTTCTTGAAACTCCTTTTATACCTTGTATTTGTTTATTTAAAACTTGCATCAGGTGCTCATTATCTTTACACAAAATTTTAACGAAAATAGCGTAATTACCTGTGGTATAATGGCTTTCTATAACCTCATCTATTTCCTTTAACCTTTTTAAAGCTTCTTTATAGGTGCTAGCAGCATCCAAAAAAATACCGACAAAGGCTAAGGTTTTATAGCCCAATACTTTGGGGTTGATAACAAATTTTGAACCTGCTATCAATCCAGATTTTTCTAATTTTCTTAAGCGTTGGTGAATGGCAGCCCCTGAAATACCAACTTCCCTGGCAATGCTCAATATTGGAGCTCTGGCATCTTCCATTAAACTTTTAAGGATAATTTTATCAATACCATCAATATGTAAGTCTTTTTCTTTCATTTCTAATCCCGAAAGGGTTTTGAACCCTTTTCGGGGTTAAAAAATTACTGCTCGTCCATTTTAAAGTCTTCCATAAATTTAGTGGTATAGTTACCTGCTAAATAATCTGGATGATCCATCAATTGTCTGTGGAACGGAATGGTGGTTTTAATACCTTCTATAACAAACTCATCTAAAGCTCTTTTCATTTTATTAATAGCTTCTTCTCTAGTTTGAGCTGTAGTTATTAATTTGGCAATCATAGAGTCATAATAAGGTGGAATTACGTAATCGGCGTAAACATGCGTATCTAAACGAACTCCATGTCCACCTGGAGAATGTAACGTCGTAATTCTACCTGGAGAGGGTCTAAAATCGTTATAAGGGTCTTCGGCATTTATCCTACATTCAATAGAATGTAATTTAGGTGTATAATTTTTTCCAGAAATTGGCACTCCTGCAGCGACTAAAATTTGCTCTTGGATTAAATCAAAATCTATAACTTGTTCGGTAATTGGGTGTTCAACCTGAATCCTGGTATTCATTTCCATAAAATAGAAATTTCTATGTTTATCTACCAAAAATTCTACCGTACCTGCCCCTTCATACTTTATAAATTCAGCAGCTTTAACAGCGGCTTCACCCATTTTTTTACGCAAAGGCTTGGTCATAAATGGTGAAGGTGTCTCTTCGGTCAACTTTTGGTGACGACGTTGAACAGAACAATCTCTTTCTGATAAATGACATGCTTTACCATAAGAATCTCCAACAATTTGAATTTCAATATGTCGTGGCTCTTCTATCAGTTTTTCCATGTACATACCATCATTGCCAAAAGCTGCTTTTGATTCTTGTCGTGCAGAATCCCATGCTTTTTTCAAATTTTCTTCTTTCCAAACGGCACGCATCCCTTTACCACCCCCACCGGCAGTTGCTTTAAGCATTACCGGGTATCCGGTTTCTTTAGCTAACTTTTGGCAAGCTTCAAAGTCTTCAATAATTCCATCACTTCCTGGAACACATGGTACTCCAGCAGCTTTCATAGTGGCTTTTGCAGATGCTTTATCTCCCATTCTGTCTATCATTTCGGGCGAAGCACCAATAAATTTAATATTGTGTTCTGCACACATTTTAGAAAACTTGGCATTTTCCGATAAAAATCCATAACCCGGATGTATAGCGTCAGCATTTGTAATTTCAGCTGCCGCCATGATATTTGACATTTTAAGATAAGATTCGCTACTAGAAGGTGGCCCTATACAAACGGCTTCATCGGCAAATCTGACGTGCAAACTTTCTGCATCAGCAGTGGAATAAACAGCCACAGTTTTAATGCCCATTTCCTTACAGGTTCGTATAATACGAAGTGCTATCTCCCCTCTATTTGCAATAAGTATTTTTTTAAACATAACTTTTAATTTTAAAAAATTCTCCCGATGCTTCGGGACCAAGCACCGAATTCCAAAAACTGGAAATTGGAATTTTAAGTGATTGTAATTTTCAATTGTTATGACGGATCAACCAAAAACAATGGTTGATCAAATTCTACTGGAGAAGAATCATCTACTAAAATTTTAACAATTTTACCGGAAACTTCAGATTCAATTTCATTAAAAAGTTTCATCGCTTCAATAATGCAAACCGTATCTCCAACATTTATAGTACTACCGACCTCAACAAAAATGGGTTTATCAGGCGAAGGTCTTCTGTAAAAAGTTCCTATAATTGGTGATTTTATTGTAATATACTTAGAATCTTCTTTAGTTGGTTCTGCTGGTTTATCGTTTGCCGGTGCAGTAGGTTGTGCTTGGGCTTGAGGCACTTGAACTGGAGCCGTTGGTGCTTGCTGAACAATTGTAGTTTCGGTTTTTTCAGCACCGGTCCTAATGGTTATTTTAACATCTTCCATTTCCAGTTTAACTTCGTTAGCTCCTGACTTTGCAACGAATTTAATTAGGTTTTGTATATCTTTTAAATCCATTTTATTTAGATTTTTAGGTTAATTATTTCGAATTGTATGCCCATTTTAGATAGATCGCTCCCCATGTGAAGCCACCGCCAAATGCGGCAAAAATTATATTGTCCCCTTTATGGAGTTGGTCTTCATAATCGGCTAGCAAAAGTGGCAAAGTAGCGGAAGTAGTATTTCCGTATTTGTGGATATTGACCATTACTTTATCCATGTCCAAACCAATTCTATTGGCAGTTGCCTCAATTATTCTATTATTTGCTTGATGTGGTGCTAGCCAAGCAACATCTTCTTTAGTTAAATTGTTTCTTACCAACATCTTTTCGCTAACATCAGCCATGTTTGAAACTGCAAACTTAAAAACCGTCCTACCTTCCTGACGCACAAAATGTTGCTTGTTTTTTACCGTTTCTTCCGATGCTGGCAATATTGAACCACCCGCAGCTACGTTTAAAAATTCCCTTCCGTTACCGTCACTTCTCAAATATTCATCTTGCAAACCCAAACCTTCGTTATTTGGCTCAAATAACGCGGCTCCCGCTCCATCACCAAATATAATACAGGTAACCCTATCTGTGTAATCTATCATTGAAGAATTCATATCAGCACCAATAAGCAATACTTTTTTATATCTACCCGCTTCTATATAGCTAGCTGCGGTTGACATACCATATAAAAAACTAGAACAGGCAGATTCAAGATCAAATGAAAAAGCTTCTGTAGCTCCAATTTTTGAAGCGACAAAAGCTGCCGTAGATGCTGCTTGCATATCAGGGGTGGCCGTTCCTACAATAACCAAATCAATTTCTTTCGGGTCTAAATTGCTTTTAGAAAGTAGATTTTCGGCGGCTTTTATTGCCAAAAAAGAAGTGCCTTTACCTGGTTCTTTTAATATTCTGCGTTCTTTAATTCCTGTACGTGTGGTAATCCATTCATCATTGGTCTCTACCATGCTCTCTAACATTTTGTTCGTTAGTACATGATCGGGAACATATTTTCCAACAGCTGTAATTGCAGCGGTAATTTTAGTCATATGTTGTTTTTAGTTGGTAGTTTTGATAAAATAGTGTTCAAATGTAATGAATTTTATTTCGTTTTTTATCAAAAAAAGAGTGGTTTTCGTCCATTTTAACGAAAAAACACAAAAAAACCCTCAAAAAAGAGGGTTTTTTTGTGTTTTAAAAATTTTTACTAAGCCACCGCTTCTTCGCTATCAATTACTATTTGACCGCGATAATATAATTTACCTTCGTGCCAATGAGCTCTATGATATAAATGTGCTTCTCCCGTTGTAGGATCTTTGGCTATTTGAGGAGTAGTTGCTTTGTAATGTGTTCTTCTTTTATCTCTTCTTTGCTTAGAAATTTTTCTTTTAGGATGTGCCATTTTATACTTTTTTATCTGTTATCAGTCCTTTTAATTTATCCCATCTAGGGTCAGAACCTTCTTTATTATTTATTACTTCTTTTGGTTTTAATTCTTCCAATTTATCTAATATTTCCGATTTTAGAGTTCCATCCTTTATTCCTGGATGAATTCTTTTTGAGGGAATTGCCAATACGATCATTTCATAAATGTATTGCGAGACATCTACCTCATAAGCCTCATGTGGCAATATTAAAACATCAATATCATCGTCATTAAATACTTCGCCAAATTTAATTACCAAGCTTAACTTAGCTTTGATAGGTTCTTGATATAGCTCGTTAGTTAGATCGCAAACTAATTCAACAATCTCATTTGCCTTGAATTCCAGTTCAATTAAAGTGCTTTTTTTGTTAAAATCAAGTTGCACTGAAACATCAGCGTTGTAAATATCATCATATTGATAAAAATCAAAGAACTCCTTTTTTATGTGAAACTCAAATTGATGATTTGATTCTTTTAATCCTTTAAAGGGAATTACATACATATTCTTTTTCATAATATCCATCAAAAATGAGCGTGCAAATGTAATAAAAATTTTACATAAACTATTTTCTTACTCGTAATTTATTTTCAGAAAGCTCGCTGTACTCTGATCTGTTTTTAAAAACATCGATTGCAGTGTATAAAGCTTCTTTAAATGAATTATTATTGGCTTCTCCTTTTCCTGAAATTTCAAAGGCCGTACCGTGATCTGGTGATGTTCTGATTTTATTTAAACCCGCGGTGAAATTGACACCATTACCAAAAGATAATGTTTTGAACGGAGCTAAACCTTGATCGTGGTACATGGCCAAAACACCATCAAAATTTTTGTAAGAGCCTGACCCAAAAAAACTATCGGCCGAAAATGGGCCGTAAACCAATTTCCCTTCCGCTTGAATTTTTTCTAAAGTAGGTTTTATCAAATTATCATCTTCATCACCAATAACACCATTATCACCACAATGTGGATTCAATCCCAGTACTGCAATTTTTGGCTTACTGATTTTAAAATCTTGTATTAGCGAGTTGTGCATTATCTTGACTTTCTTCTCAATTAAATCTGCCGTAATGGTTTCTGCAATCTTTTGGATAGGAATATGACCCGTGATTAAGCCTATTTTAAGTTCATCAGTCATTAAAATCATTAAGCTCTCACCTTCCAAATTTGCTTCTAGATACTCTGTATGTCCACTAAAATTAAAATCTTCGGATTGAATATTATGCTTATTAATAGGTGCAGTCACCAAAACATCAATTTCATTGTTTTTAAGGGCTTTGACCGCCGCTTGCAGTGATAAAAATGCGTATTTTCCACCACTTTTAGTCTCTTCGCCAAAATTAACTTCCACTTGCTCTTTCCAAATATTGACCAAATTAATTTTGTTAGGTACGCATTTAGAAACAGAATCAACCCCATAAGTTTGAGTATGAATATTCAATTGCTTTTTATGAATTGAAAATGTTTTGTTTGAAGCAAATATAATAGGTGTACATAATTCCAACATTCTTAAATCTTCAAATGTTTTTAAAATTATTTCTATTCCAATGCCATTTATATCACCAACTGAAATACCTACTTTTATGGTTTCATTTTTCTTCATACACCGATTAAATTCGTATTTTTGAGCTTACAAAAGTACTGATTAAAATTAATATAGATGTTTACAGGAATTATAGAAAGTATAGGGGAGATTATCACTTTAGAAAGGGAGAAAACCAATCTTAACATTACTATAAAAAGTAAACTCATCAATGAACTTAAAATTGATCAGAGTATTGCCCATAACGGTGTTTGCTTAACGGTAGTTGACATTAATAAGGATACTTATACTGTAACCGCTATTAACGAAACACTTTCTAAAACCAATTTAAACTTACTTAAAGTCAATGATAAAATTAACTTAGAAAGAGCCATGAAATTGGGCGACAGACTTGATGGGCATATAGTGCAAGGTCATGTTGACCAAACCGGAAAGTGTATAGCCATAGAAGAAAAAAACGGAAGCTGGATTTTTACTTTCGAGTATCAAGAAAACAAAGATAATCTAACTATAGAAAAAGGATCTATAACTATTAATGGAGTAAGTTTGACTGTGGTTAACTCTTTAAAAAATAGGTTTAGCGTCGCTATTATACCTTATACGTATAATCATACGAATTTTGGCACAATACGAATAAACGACATGGTAAATTTAGAATTTGATGTAATTGGAAAATATGTTGCAAGACTTATAAAGTCATATAAGTAGTTAGTCTTCCTTTCTCAACTTTTTTATAGCATAACCTACACCAATTACTAATAAAAGACCTAAGCCACCATCAATAGGGTTTGCAGGTGGCGGACCTCCGTCAGGCTCTGGCGGACCTTGCCCTCCCCCTTGTTGCTGTGCGAAAACACTAGTTGATGCAGTCAAAAATAGAGCAAACAAGATTAATAATAAATATTTTCTTAACATAAAACTTTCCCCTTTTTGCAAGTACTAACGAAAAACTCGTTAATTAATTGCAAATATATAAATTCTTTTTTAGGATATGTAAGTAAGTTGGCATTAATTTTAACGCTAAAGTCTAAATTTATGACTCAAATAATCTTTTAAAGATTAAATTGGTGATTGTGCAAAATTTACTTAAAGATTTAAAAAAACCAATAAAAAACCACACTGTTTTATTAGACTAATCTAACGACAACTTTTTTACTTAACTCCTTGTTATTTCAAAAGCGGATTAAGATAGCCTCCTTTCTACTTTGTTTTATATAAATTTAAAACAAAATTCGGAACAGGGCTCTCACCTACTTATATTCCTTTTCTAATTTGTGCTCCCACATGGGCTTCCTTCGACTCATACTTCGTTTTACTTCGTATTCGCTCTGGACAGGCTTCTCGCCCCACACATTTTCTATTTCAATTGTGGTCCCACATGGGCTCGAACCATGGACCCCCTGATTATGAGTCAGGTGCTCTAACCAGCTGAGCTATAGGACCTGCATTTTGCGGATGCAATATTACCAATTATTTAGAAACTGGACAATTGTTTTTAAGAATTTATTTATCGGTTAAATTTTCCTTTCCATCAGCTGTTGTGCAAAATTCACCAAACCATCCTTTTTATCTTTATTAATAGATAGACTATTAATACTTTGCACAGCTTTTGATGTGTACTTTTCAATCTCAAACTCAATTAACTCAGAAACTTTGTATTTATTAAATAAAGCTATTACGTCTTCAATCTTTCCTTCTGAATATTCTTTAGAACCGTAAAATTTTACCAGTTTTTTTCTATCATTTTCATTAGCTAATTCTAGTGTTTTCAAAAATAAAAATGTTTTTTTATTTTCAATAATATCGCCCGCTTTTTGTTTTCCAAAATCTTCTTTACCATAAATATCCAAATAATCGTCTTGCAGTTGGAAAGCGATGCCTAAATTTAAACCGTAATTGTAAATATTTTCAGAATCTTTTTTACTGGTTTCCGCAATAATAGCTCCAAACTTCAACGATGCAGCCACCAAAACGGCAGTTTTCCGTGTAATCATTTCTATATACTGCTCAACATTTACATTAAAGGTTGATTCGAAATCAAAATCGTACTGCTGCCCTTCACATACTTCAAGAGCTGTTTTTGTGAATAAAGTATTTAAACTTTTGTATTTTTGACCATCGTAAGATTCCAACAATTGCTTTGCCCAGACCAATAAGGCATCACCAGATAAAATACCAGTGTTAACACTCCACTTTTCATGCACCGTGGTCTTGCCTCTTCTAATTGGAGCAGCGTCCATAATATCATCATGTATAAGAGAAAAGTTGTGAAACATTTCAATGGCCAACGCCGCATCTAGTGCATCTTTAACTTTGCCCCCAAAAATATCACAACTCATCAAACACAATATCGGCCTAAGCCTTTTACCACCTAAGTTTAATATATAATAAATCGGTTCATATAAATTTACTGGCTTTTTTATCTCTATTTTTTCTGATAAATGCCGTAAAAAAAGTGCTTTATACTTCTCTAGTTCCAAATCCTATATTTTTTGTAAAAATAATGTAATGGACCGTAAAAGAAAATAGAAAGGTGAAAATAATATAAAACTTTGGAAACTTTTTTTGTTTATTTAGTTTCCTTGTTGTAGTTTTGCACCGAATATGAAAGAAAAAATATTAGATACAGCTACCGATTTATTTCTCAATTACGGGTTCAAAAGTGTAACAATGGATGATATTGCCCATGAAATGGGAATATCAAAAAAAACTATATATCAGCATTACGCAAATAAAACGAAATTAGTTGAAGCAACAACAATGCACACTTTTGAGGCAATTAATAATGGAATAGATGGTATTTGCGAACTTAAAAAAAATCCGATAGAAGAAATATACGACATCAAACAATTTGTAATGCATCACTTAAAAGATGAGAAATCATCACCACAATATCAATTGCAAAAATACTATCCTAAGATATTTGCCACATTAAAAACAAAACAATTTGATATAATGTTAGATTGTGTAAGTGAAAATTTAAACAGAGGCATTGAACTAGAACTATATAGAAAGACAATAAATATTGAATTCATTTCAAAAATATATTTTGCAGGTGTTATGTCCATTAAGGATAATGATATTTTCTCGCCTGAAAAATTCTCAAAAAAAACACTGATGGAATACTTTTTAGAATATCATTTACGCGGAATATGTACAGCAAAAGGGCTAGAAATATTGAATAGTATTATTGACAAAAAACAATTATAGATGAGAAAAATACAACTACTGATAATTGGTTTATTATTTTCCGTTTTAGGATTTTCACAAGAAAACTCCACAAGTTTTAGTTTGCAACAAGCCATTGACTATGCTTTGGAAAATAATAGAAAAGCTAAAAATGCCCAATTGGACATTGATGCGGCAAAAAAGCAAAAATGGGAAACTACCGCTATCGGTTTACCGCAAATCAATGCTAAAATGGATTATCAGAACTGGTTAAAACAGCAGGTTTCTCTCTTGCCTGCCGCTGCTTTTGACAATACGCAAAGTGTAATTGATGTTGTAAACGATTATTTTGACACCAACCAAACCAACTTTGATGTTGCTACACCTGAAGGATTCATCCCCTTACGGTTTGGTACCAAACAAAGCATGACCGCTACCGCAACCTTAAGTCAACTCCTATTTGATGGTTCTTATTTGGTTGGGCTGCAGTCTGCCAAAGTATTTTTAGAAATATCTAAAAATGCAAAAGAAAAAACAGATTTAGAAATTAGAAAAGCTGTTATAAATGCTTACGGCAATGTTCTTTTAGCCGAAGAAAGCGTCAAGATACTTGAGAAAAATAAAATTGTATTAGAAAAAAACTTATACGAGATTACCAAATTATATGAAAATGGTTTGGACGAACAAGAAAGTGTAGAACAATTACAAATTACATTATCAAGTATTGAAAGCAATTTGAACAATACCTCACGTTTAAAAACCTTAGCCTATCAAATGTTAAATATAACAATGGGCTTAGATATTTATACCAACACCATTTTAACAGAAAACTTAGAGAACTTAACCTCAGAAAACATAACTCTAGAATTATTAGAAGCTAATAACGATGTTAAAAATACGGTTGATTATAAAATTGCCGCTAACGACAAAGCGTCTAAAGAATTATTGTTAAAATTAGAAAAAAGCAAAGCTCTGCCCAACTTGAGTGCCTTTGTTAACGGCGGATACATGGGCAATAGCGATACTTTCACATTTGCTGACAAAGACCAGCAATGGTTCGGATCATCATTATTTGGTGTAAGTCTGAACATTCCGCTGTTTAGTTCTGGTAAACGAAGTGCAGCTACCCAGCGTGCTAAGATAAACTTGGAAAAATCTGAAAATGATTTGACCGAAACCGAACAACAGTTGCAATTGCAATTAGAATCGGCAAAAAGCAATTATCAATTTGCCATTGAAGAATTTAATAATAAAAAGCAAAATTTGAATCTAGCTGAACGAATAGAAAAAAAGAACCAAACAAAATATTTTGAGGGTATAGGTTCAAGTTTTGAGTTACGTCAAGCTCAAACACAATTGTACACGGCTCAACAAGAATTATTACAGTCCATGCTAGATGTTATTACTAGAAAAGCTGAATTAGAAACAATATTAAATACTCCAAACAACTAACATACAATACATCATGAAAAATATAACATTAACACTTATAATTACCTTATTGCTATCCTCTTGTGGCGGCAATAAAAACCAATCTGTAGAAGACGTTATTGCGGGTAATGATCTGGAAAAAATAAGAACAAAAAGAGCTGAAGTAGCATTAAAACAACAAGAATTTGAAGAGCAGCTAAAACAACTTGACACTAAAATTTCAAGTTTAGATACCGTAAAGCACGTACCGTTAATTACCACTTTTAAGGCAAAAGAAACGCCTTTTAACCATTATTTAGAATTACAGGGCAATGTGACTACTAAAAATTTATTGGTATTGTACCCTGAATTTTCTGGAATCTTATCGAGGGTTTATGTCAAAGAAGGGCAGAAAGTATCAAAAGGTCAATTATTGGCAAAAATTGATGATGGAGGTTTAAGCCAGCAAAAAGCACAATTGCAAATTAATGCGGACTTGGCAAAAACCACTTTTGAGCGGCAAGAGCGTTTGTGGAAGCAAAGTATTGGTAGTGAAATTCAGTATTTACAAGCCAAATCAAATTATGAGGCACAAGCTAAAGCTATTAATCAGCTAGATCAGCAATTAGCAAAAACAACAGTCAGAGCTCCTTTTTCTGGTACTATAGATGATATTATGACCGAACAAGGTAGTGTTGTTGGGGCAGGTCAAACTCAAATTATGCGAATTGTTAATCTTAACGATATGTATATAGAAACAGAAGTGCCTGAAAGATACATTAATAATGTTACAAAAAACAAAAAAGTAAACGTAGAACTTCCTGTTATCGGTAAAACCATCGAATCAAAAATAAGACAAACGGCAGATTATATTAACCCGAGCAACCGTACTTTTAAAATTGAGGTAGCCGTGCCTAATAAAGACAAAGATATTAAACCCAATTTAACGGCCAAACTAAAGATTAACGATTATACCAATGAAAACGCTTATTTAATTCCGCAAAGTATTATTTCTGAAAATGCCAATGGTGAACAATATGTATATGTGGTTAAAGATATAAATGACAAGAATGAAGGTATTGCAGAAAAAGTAATAATAGAAACCGGAAGAACACAAGGCGATATTATAGAAGTGTTAAAAGGGTTGGAAAATGGTACCGAAATTATTCAAGAAGGTGCTAGAAGTGTGAAGAACGGACAGGCAGTAAAAATTTTAGAGAATACCAACCAAGCAAAAGATAGTATTCAATAAACAGTATTAATAGTTTATTAAATTTAATCATTCAGTTACAAAAAATGGCGAAACAACAAAAAAAGAATGTAGATAAAGAGTTTGGTTTTTCATCTTGGGCAATTAATAATAGTACAACCATTTATGTAATGATTGCTGTTATCTTGTTTTTAGGTATTTCAGCTTATTTTGCTATGCCCAGAGAGAGTTTTCCAGAAGTTAAAGAAACAAAAATTTATGTAAGTTCAATCTTTCCGGGCAATACCGCCGAAGACATAGAAAAGTTAATTACAGATCCGTTAGAAGATAAATTAAAAACAGTTAGTAATGTTGTAGAAATTACCTCAACATCTCAAGAGGATTATTCTATGGTTATCGTAGAATTTGATGAAAACATTACTGTTGAACAAGCCAAGCAAAAAGTAAAAGATGAGATTGACTCGGAAACTTCCAGTGAAGACTGGCCTACCTTTAATGATGCGAAAGTTGAGCCTAATGTCTTCGAATTGAGCTTGTCAGAAGAATTTCCAATATTGAACATTAGTATTTCTGGTGATTATACTATCGAAAAATTAAAGGAATATGCTGAAGTATTGCAAGATGAAATTGAAGATTTAACGGAAATTAAAAAAGCGGACATTCGCGGTGCTCAAGATAAAGAAGTTGAAGTAGCGGTTGATATTTATAAAATGATGGCCGCCAAAGTCAGCTTTAGCGATGTAATTGGTGCCATAAACAATGGTAATGTTACCATGTCGGCGGGTAATTTAATAGCAAGTGGGCAGCGTAGAACAGTACGTATTTTAGGCGAAATTGAAAGTCCAGCCGAGCTGAATAATTTTGTTGTAAAATCAGAGAACAACAATCCTATTTACCTTAAGGATATTGCCGATGTTTCTTTTCAAGAAAAAGATAGAACTACCTATGCAAGGGAATTTGGAAAACCGGTTGTAATGCTAGATGTTAAAAAGCGTGCCGGAAAAAATATGGTGGCTGCCATAGACCAAATAAAAGAGATTGTAAAAGAAGCTGAAAAAAACGAATTCCCACAAGATTTACAAATAACCCTTAACAATGATCAATCATCCATAACCACAGGTATGGTAGATGATCTGGTTAACAACATTATTTTTGGTATTATACTGGTTGTTACGGTATTAATGTTCTTTTTAGGCTTTAAAAATGCCATTTTTGTTGGGTTTGCCATACCCATGTCCATGTTTATGTCTTTAATGATTTTAAATATGCTCGGATATACGCTTAACACCATGATTTTATTTGGATTGATTATGGGCTTGGGAATGCTGGTGGATAACGGTATTGTTGTGGTAGAAAACGTTTATCGTTTAATGGACGAAGAAGGTATGAGTCGCACAGAAGCTGCAAAAAAAGGGATCGGCGAAATAGCTTTTCCTATCATAATTTCAACGGCCACTACTGTAGCTGCATTTATTCCATTGGGTTTATGGCCGGGAATGATGGGGGAATTTATGAAATTTTTTCCCATAACATTATCTGTCGTTTTAGGTTCTTCACTTTTTGTAGCTATTTTCTTTAACTCGGTTTTGGTGTCAAAATTTATGACCACTGAAGATAAAGATATGCCACTTAAGAATATCATAATTATTACCAGTGTAATGGCTTTTATAGGCTTATTGGTTATCATTTTTGGTGGTGCATATCGCGGATTGGGTACGCTAATGATTTTTACAGCCATAATGTTATGGGTTTACAGATTGTTTTTAAGAAGGTGGGCAAACAATTTTCAAACAAGAGCTTTGGTTAAATTAGAAAACTGGTACGAAAAACAAATAAGATGGGCTTTAACTAAATGGAGACCTTACGTAATTACGATAGCAACTTTTGTGTTGCTAATTGTAGCGTTTGTTTCTTTCGGGGCTTCCTTAGCCACTCAACGTACCAAAGTAGAGTTTTTTCCTGATAACAAACCCAATCAGATTATTGTTTATATAGAATATCCGCAGGGTACGGACATTGAGAAAACAAATGCCATAACTAAAGAAATTGAAAAGCGTGTTTATGCAGAATTAAATAACGATCAGTATAAAGATGGTGAATACAATTTTATGGTTGAAAGTGCCGTGGCACAAGTTGGTGAAGGTGCAGGCAATCCAAATACTGATGGCGGTTCAGCTTCTGAAATGCCTCATAAGGCAAAGGTTACTGCCACCATGCGTGAGTATAAATACAGGCGTGGTGAAGATAGCGAACTATTACGACAAAAAGTACAAAAAGCCTTAGTAGGTATTTATCCAGGCGTTTTAATTTCAGTAGAAAAAGATGTTAATGGGCCTCCTGCAGGTGCACCAATTAATATTGAAATAGCGGGCAAAGACTATAATGAATTGATAAATACTGCCGAACAAATGCGTGATTTTATCAATTCTAGAAATATTGCGGGTATTGACGAGCTTAAAATAGATGTAAACAAAGACAAACCTACTACACAGGTTGTAGTTGACAGAAAAAAAGCAGGGGAATTAGGTGTAAGTTCAGGACAGGTAGGGCAGCAATTACGGAATTCCATTTTTGGTTCTAAAGCAGGTATTTATAAAGAAGATGGTGATGATTTTGACATTTATGTACGTTTTAACGAAGAGAACAGATACAATACCAGTGCTATTTTTAATCAAAATATAATTTTTAGAGACCCCGCTTCTGGGCAAATTAAAGAAATTCCAGTTTCAACTGTAGCCAAGCAAAATAACACTTCTGGATTTAGTGCCATAAAACATAAGAAATTAAAACGTGTAGTTACCGTTTACTCCGCTCTGTCACCAGGTTTTACGGATGCTGGAGCCATAGTGGCTCAAATTCAGAATGAAATGAAAAGCTTTAAGCAGCTACCAGATGATATTGAATTTGATTTTACGGGTCAAATAGAAGAGCAAGAAAAACAAATGATTTTCTTAATGACTGCCTTTTTTACAGGTTTAAGTTTGATTTTCTTTATTCTTATTTTTCAATTTAATTCCGTTTCAAAACCTGGAATTATTATGATAGCCATATTTTTAAGTCTAATAGGTGTTTTTGGCGGTTTGGTTATTACCGGAGCTCCTTTTGTAATAATGATGACCATGATGGGGATTATTTCCCTAGCGGGAATTGTAGTAAATAATGGTGTGGTTTTACTGGATTATGCCCAATTACTAGTCGATAGAAAAATTGTTGAAAAAGACTTGGATGACGATGAACATCTTCAATTAGATGAAATTTTTGAGTGTGTAGTCAGGGCGGGTAAAGCACGTTTAAGACCTGTATTGCTTACGGCCATTACCACTATTCTTGGATTAATTCCCCTGGCCATCGGTCTTAATATTAATTTCTTTACGTTTTTTAGCGAGTTTGATGCCAATATCTATATGGGCGGTGACAATGTTATTTTCTGGGGACCCTTGGCGTGGACGGTTATTTACGGATTAATAGTGGCAACGTTTTTAACCCTAATTGTTGTACCTATATTATTCTATTTAGTTACTAAATTAAAGTTTAGAATTTTTGATAGAAAGCATAAACAACCAATTGTTAGTGACGGTGATATTGTAATTGAAGGTTAATTTATATATGATATGGCCTAATATGCTTTCAGATAATAAGTCATATTGAACTGAAACACTAAAATCTTTTAAAACCAAAAGCCCACATTAAATAACCAGTAGTTACGTTGGGTATCCGGGGACCATGCGTACTTGATTTCAAGTGGACCTAAAAAAGATTCGACACTATATCCGGCAGCAAAGCCTATTTTGGTATTGTCAAAAATAGCTCCTTCATTAAATATATCTTTTTCGGCTCTGGCGGCATTGGCAATAAAAGAAATATGATTTTTTTTAAACAATTCGTAACGCAGGGTAACCGCTGTTTTTAAGAAAGCACTTTCGCCCAAATCAGCTACATCATATCCATAAAAGTTATAGAAATTATTAATAAAATTTTTGTTGGCTCCTCCTAAAAAATAATTAAATATCCGAGTACCATCTCCTATGGTAATACCTGCCTGAGACACAATTTGCGTGGTAAATTTATTCCCGATAGTGAATGCTCCTGCCAATTCCCCTTTTAATTGAGAAAAAGGTTTAAAACTTTCATCAAAATTAGAGGCCAATAAATAAGCATGGTAATCGGCAAAAAAATAGATTCCTTTTTTAGGAAAGTTTTTATTGTCATAAGTATCTAAGAGTAAATTTGTATAAGCACTTACATACGAGGTCTTATCCACAAAGTTTTTAATTTGATTGTTGCCTTCTATTGTTTCAAAATAGGTTCGTATATATTTGTTTTCAGCTCCCAACCTAATTGCAATACCCTTGGTAAAAGCATTTTGAACAAAAAGCTGCGTAGTATAGTCATTATAATTTATTGGCACTTTGCCAACGTTTACACCTGCTGCATCATCATTTATTATATTTTCGAAAAAAGATTTCTTAAATTTATTATATCTTGTTTTTATACCATAACTCCAATGGAACCCATTATCAATAAAATAATCTATATTGTATCTGATATTATCTCCTAAAATCAAATCGGCAGAGAGTACATCATTTTTAAAAATAGCATGTTTAGAGGTTAAGTTTATTAATACCCCAGTTTTGTACAGATCATCATAATGCACTCCAAACTGTAAAAAAGTGGACAATTCCTCTTCTCTTAGTTTTAATTGCAGGTTAGTACTTTCATTGTTTGGCACAAACTGATATTGAATGTTTCTAAAATTGCCTGTTGCCGATAAATTATTTATTCCGTCGGTGATACCTCGATATGAAATAGAATCTTTTTCTTTAAAATTTAATTTACCAATAACATATTCATCCGTATAATTTTTATTTCCTGAAATTTTTATTTCATCAAAAGTTATATATTCATTTTTTAAAATATTTTTTTTGTTAAAATTATAATCTTTGATGTTTTGTTTTTTCGCTATTTGCTGAAAAGCACTCAGCTGTTTTTTTGCTGCCCGTTTTCCACTTTCAATGATATCTTTGGTGGCATCAAAAGAAATTACGTTAAAGTCGGTTATGTCAGGGTGTATATAAACATCTGCTTGGTTTCTTTTGCGTTCACCATCACTATACATTTGAAAACTAACAATTTGCATTACTATTTCCAGGGCAGAATTTAATCCCTTTTGCCCTTTCAATTTATCTTGAACATCAATGCCAATAATAATATCTACATCTTTCTCTCTCATAATATCTACAGGAAAATTATTGACAACCCCTCCGTCGGTTAACAATTTACCATTAACCTCAACAGGATCCAATAAGGTAGGAAAAGAACCACTTGCCCTAAGGGCTTGGGGTAAAAATCCGTCTTCTAAAATTTCTGTTGAACCGTCTTCTAAGTTGGTAGCTATACAAAAAAATGGAATGGGCAACTTGGAAAAATCTGTTATGTTGTGCACATGATCTGTCAGTTGCGTTAAAATATTAAATACGTTCTGCCCTTTAGAAAGAGCGGTGGGTAATTGAACTCCTCTATTCTTTATGGGTAATGTCAGTGCATATTTTTCGGTATTTTCCTTTTGATAAATAGATTTTGATTTCCTTGGTAAATTATCTTGCATTAATTCGTTCAAATCAAGTGAAGTTATAATAGAATCCAACTCACTTGCAGAATACCCAGAAGAATACAACGCACCGATAATGGCTCCCATGCTTGTTCCGCCTATATAATCTATTCTAACACCAGCCTCTTCCAATATTTTTAAAGCTCCAACATGAGCAAAGCCCTTTGCTCCACCACCGCTTAATACCAACCCTACTTTTAAGTCCTTTTGAGGTTTAATACTATCTTGACCAAACATATAGGGTGTTTGACTTAATAATAGTACGATTAGTATTTTTTTTAACATTAAGAATTAATTTTCTTTTAAATGATAGTAATTATGCACTTTGGTTGCTCTAGAATTCCCTATTATTTTTTCTATATCCTTCAACGATGCCTTTGAAACACGTTTAGCTGATTTAAAGTGTTTTAATAAATTTTCTACTGTATTTTTGCCAATTCCCGGTATTTGCTCAAGTTCGGTTTGAATTGCACTTTTACTCCGTTTATTTCTATGAAAAGTAATAGCAAACCTGTGTGCTTCGTTCCGTAACTGTTGAATAATCTTCAAAGTTTCCGATTTTTTATCCAAATACAATGGAATGGGATCATCTGGATAAAAAATTTCTTCCAGACGTTTTGCAATACCTATAATGGCAATTTTTTTTCGCAAGCCTAGTACATCCAAACTTTTTAAAGCTGATGACAACTGGCCTTTACCTCCATCTATAACGATAAGCTGCGGCAATTCTTGCCCCTCGTCCAACAAACGTTTGTACCTTCTGTGCACCACTTCTTCCATGGAGCCAAAATCGTCAGGGCCTTCAACGGTTTTTATATTATATTTACGATAATCGCTCTTGCTCGGTTTTCCGTTTTTAAAAACCACGCAAGCAGCCACTGGATGCGTTCCCTGAATATTCGAATTATCAAAACACTCTATATATCTGGGTTCTTTTGGCAATCGCAAATCTTTTTGCATTTGGGCCATTATTCTGTTAGTATGCCTGTCAGGGTCAACTATTTTAATCTGTTTAAAACGCTCTTGCCTATAGTATTTTGCATTACGTAGCGAAAGGTCTACAATATGTTTTTTATCTCCTTGCTTTGGGATAACGACTTTAATTTCATCGCCAACATTAACCTTAAATGGTACATATATTTCTTTAGATTGCGAATTGAATCGTTGCCTAATTTCAATAATTGATAGCTCCAATAAATGTTTATCACTTTCATCCAATTTCTTTTTAATTTCTGTGGTATGCGATTGGATTATTGCCCCGTTCATCAATTTAAAAAAGTTAACGTAAGCGAAACTCTCGTCAGAAATAATAGAAAATACATCAACATTGGAAATTGAAGGATTTACAACAGTTGACTTTGCCTGATAATTAGCCAATAAATCTATTTTCTCCTTAATTTTATGAGCTTCCTCAAACTCATGGTTTTCTGAAAATTGTAACATTACACTTTTAAAATGTTGCAATGCATCTTTAAAATTACCTTTTATAATATTTCTAATGGCATCAATATTCTCAAGATAATCATTTTCTTCTTGCAAGCCCTCACAAGGGCCTTGGCAATTTTTAATATGATACTCTAAACAAACTTTATATTTACCAGCCTCAATATTTTTTTGAGACAAATCATAAGCACAGGTTCTTAATTGGTACAGCTCCTTTACCAATGAAAGCAATGCTTTTGCCGTTCTTACCGAAGTGTATGGCCCAAAATATTCAGAACCGTCTTTAATTACGTTTCTGGTTAAAAACACCCTGGGGAAAGGCTCTTTTTTAATACAAATCCACGGGTAGGTTTTATCGTCTTTTAGTAAGATATTATAACGTGGTTTGTATTTTTTTATAAGATTGTTCTCTAACAACAAAGCATCCATTTCGGTAGAAACCACTATATGTTTAATGGATGTAATTTTCTTTACTAAAACTTTAGTTTTACCGTATTCGTGATTTTTAGTAAAATATGAGTTTACCCTTTTTTTAAGATTTTTTGCTTTACCAACATATAAAATAGTATTGTTTTTATCAAAATATTGATAAACACCAGGTGTATTTGGTAAGGTTTTTATTTGAAGTTCTAAATCGGTATTAACCATAAAGCGAAGTTAAGAACTTAATGACTTTTATCATATTTTTTAAGGATATTTTAAATTATTATTGCACAAATGTTTTTAATATGAAATATACTACTTGTTTAATTCTATTTTTACTGGTAACATCAACTATTCATTGTCAAGATAACAAAACAGAAAAGGTTTGGAGAGTCAACTTTTTGAACCCTGCAATTGAATTGGAACTACCAACGGGAGCTCATTCCACTCTTTCATCTGCAATTGGAATTAGTTTTGATGGTTCATACCCACACTTAACCGTTAGTAGCGGTACAGGTTTTATCTATATGATTAATCCATTTATTGATTTACAAGAAAAATGGTTTTATAATTTGGCTAAACGGATTGAAAAGAATAAAACAATTGACAACAATTCAGGGAATTTTATTTCAGCCAGATTTCTTATGAGAGGATATTCTCTTGCTGGTAATATAACTAGGACATCAGATTTTGATTTTGCTATCGGTCCAACATGGGGGTTTCAAAGAAAATACGGTAAGAATTTTCATTTATTGTTCGACATGGGTCCTATTTACTACTTTGATGGTTTAGGAAACGGAAATATCTTTCCTCTTATGCTGCAACTGAATTTAGGATTTGATTTGTAACAATTAGCTTTTCGGCTTTTCGTAATGCCTTACTACCACTGGTGGAACAATTTGATCTTTTGGTTCTTCTTCTTTTTCTTTTTTAGGGAAAACCTTTTTATTGAAAATCAATAATAACGAAACACCTGCTGTGATAGCGGCATCTGCAACATTAAAAACATATTGGAAAAAGGTGAAATTTCTGTCCACAAATAATGAAAAGTTTTTACCACCAATACCTGGAATCCAGTCTGGCCAATTAAAACTAATTTCTGGAATCCATGAAGGTAATTGGGCATTTTCTATAATAGGAAAGTAGAATAAGTCCACCACCTTACCATGAAATAAAGTACCATAACCACCTTCTTCAGGTAAAAATGTAGCTACTGAGCCATGACTGTCTCCAAAAAGAACACCATAAAAAACCGAGTCAATAATATTACCCATGGCTCCTGCAAATATTAACGCGATGGCAATGATTAAAATTTTATGTCCGTTAGTTTTCACAGCGGAATACAGCCAGTAGCCAATACCGACAATAGCAATGAGCCTAAAAAAAGTTAAGAACAACTTACCATTGGAACCACCAAACTCGGTACCCCAAGCCATACCATAATTTTCTATAAAGTGAATTCTAAACCAATCTAAGCCCATTACTTTAAATCCATCACCCAAAACGAAATGGGTCTTTATATAAACCTTGCTCCACTGGTCTATCAATAAAATGATAATAATTATAATAACGGCTTTTTTCATTAGCAGAATCTTTTTCCGAAAGTGTTGCAAAAATAAGAATATTATTCAGTTGTGGAATTGTTTAACACAATATTTGCATTTGAAGAGCAGGTCTTTTGCAAGCTCCAATGTGATCAAACTAACGAAAAGGGGGCAAACAAAAAGACTTCCTATTTTGGGAAGTCTCTCTTATAAAATATATAATAACTATTGAGCATTTTTAGCTTCTATGCTGAGCGTAGCATGAGGTACTAATTTTAAGCGTTCTTTTTGAATCAGTTTACCGGTTACACGGCAAATACCATAAGTTTTATTTTCGATACGCAATAGAGCATTTTTTAAATCTCTAATAAATTTTTCTTGACGGATTGCCAATTGCACATTAGATTCTTTTGACATGGTTTCAGAACCTTCTTCAAATGCCTTAAATGTAGGCGAAGTGTCATCTGTACCATTGTTACTATCGTTTTTATAAGCACTTTTAATCAAGCGTAAATCTTCCTCAGCATTCTCTATTTTTTTCAAGATAATTTCTTTGAATTCTTGTAATTCAGCGTCCGAGTATTTTTCTTTATTCTCAGTCATTTTCTTTAATTTTTTTCAATTAATAATTTTGTGTTTACATCGTCAAAGGCAATTTCTATGCCACCACTTACTTCGTCTTCTAACAATAACTCGTTAGTCAATGTTTCGTTTTTAATATATGTGGCGTTGTCATTAATTGCAACATCAACAATTCCATCTTTCTCTATTTTTAATTTTATTTTATCGGTTACTTCCAAACCTGATTCTTTTCTTAAATTCTGAATTCTGTTTACCAACTCTCTGGCTATACCCTCTTTACGTAACTCATCAGAAATAGTAACGTCTAAAGCTACAGTTAAATTGCCTTGGTTTATCACCAACCAACCTTCTATATCTTGCGAGACTATTTCAACTTCATCTATGGTTAAAGTTACGGAATTTTCTCCAATTTTTAACGGAATTTTGCCTTGTTTTTCAATTGTTGAGATATCGTCTTTTGTCAACTTCCCTATTTCAGCAGCCACAAATCGCATATCCTTTCCAAATTTTGGCCCCAATACTTTAAAATTTGGTTTTATATTTTTTACCAAAATTCCCGAGGCATCATCAATCAGTTCAATTTCTTTTACATTTACTTCTGACTTTATCAACTCGGCAACCGCTTCAATATCTTCTTTGTCTTGAGTATCCAAAACGGGAATCATAATCCGTTGCAACGGTTGACGTACTTTTATCATTTCTTTTTTCCGTAAAGATAAAACCATAGAGGAAATAGCTTGTGCCTTTTGCATTTTACGTTCTAAAGCCTCATCAATTAACGCTTCTTGAAATTCAGGAAATTCATCCAAATGAATGGATTCCTCTTTTTTACCATTAGTAGCATTGGTTAAATCCCTGTACAATTGATCCATATAAAAAGGTGCCACAGGCGAACCCAATTTTGCTACCGTCAACAAACAGGTATAAAGCGTTTGATACGCAGAAATTTTATCTTGCTGGTAATCTCCTTTCCAAAAACGTCTTCTGCTTAAACGTACAAACCAATTGCTTAAGTTTTCGGTTACAAAATTTTGAATGGCCCTGGTTGCCTTTGTAGGTTCATAATCGTTATAGTAATCTTCTACATTTTTTATCAATGTATTCAGTTCGGAAATTATCCAACGGTCAATTTCAGGTCTTTTATCATTGTCAATATCGGCTTCTGAATATGTAAAATTATCAATATTGGCATATAATGTAAAAAACGAATAGGTGTTGTAGAGCGTTCCGAAGAATTTACGTCTGACTTCCTCAATACCTTCAATATCAAATTTTAGATTATCCCATGGATTTGCATTGGAAATCATATACCAACGGGTTGCATCTGCACCATATTTCTTCATCGTTTCAAACGGATCAACGGCGTTGCCCAAACGTTTGGACATTTTTTTACCGTCTTTGTCCAACACCAATCCATTAGAAACCACATTTTTATACGCATTGGTATCAAAAATCAACGTACCAATTGCGTGCAGTGTGTAAAACCAACCTCTGGTTTGGTCAACCCCTTCGGCAATAAAATCGGCAGGGAAAGGAATAGCCCCCTTTATTTCCCCCTTAGGGGGAAGACACTCAGATGCTTTAGAAATTTTTTCTAAAACATTGTCAATGTCTCCGATAACTTCTTCATTGGAGAAACGGATTACCTTAAAACCAAGTTGTTCAAGTATTTCTGTTCTCAATTTATCAGCTTCTTGAATTTCAGGTTTTGAGTGATAACCACCATCAACTTCAACGACTAATTGATTGGATAGGCAAACAAAATCAACAATAAATTGGTCAACTATATGTTCTCTTCTAAATTTTAAGCCGTCTAATTTTTTACCTCTTAAAGAATCCCAAAGAATTTTCTCGGCTTCGGTAGGCGTTTTTCTTCTATTTTCTTTTAGCTCCTTTAACAGAGGATAAATTGATTTTCGAGCAGTATTATACTTTTTGTCAAGTTTGGGTTCTTCCCCTGAGGGGAAGCTAGATGGGGCTTTTTCAAACGGATAATGCCATTGTGCATAAGGCATAGAACCAGAATCGAACCAGACATCGATTAAGTCAGATTCTCGTTGCATTGGTTTACCCGATGGTGAAACTAACGTGATTTTATCGACTATGTTTTTGTGTAAATCTATGAGATCGTAATTTTCTTCGCTCATATTTCCGACCTCAAAATCAGCAAAAATATCTGCGTCCATGAAACCTGCCTTAACGGCCTTTTTCATTTCAACTTTAAGCTCTTCAACAGAACCGATTATGATTTCTTCCTTACCATCTTCTGTTCTCCATATTGGTAAAGGAATACCCCAAAAACGCGAACGCGATAAATTCCAATCGTTAGCATTTTTAAGCCAATTACCAAAACGACCTTCACCCGTTGAGTTTGGTTTCCAGTTGATGCTTTGGTTCAGTTCGTACATTCTATCCTTCTTATCGGATACTTTTATAAACCAAGAATCTAAAGGATAATATAAAATCGGTTTATCTGTACGCCAACAATTGGGGTAACTGTGCTTATATTTTTCTACCTTAAAAGCTTTGTTTTCTTCTTTTAATTTAATAGCAAGTTCCACGTCAACAGAACGTTCTGGTGCTTCGCCATCTTCGTAATATTCGTTCTTTACATATTTACCAGCAAATTCGCCCATTTCTGGTCTGAATTTACCTTGTAAGTTAACTAAAGGAACGGGATTCCCATTTTCATCCATCACTAACATTGGTGGAATTTCTGGTTCAGCCTGTTTTGCTGCCAACGCATCATCTGCACCAAAAGTAGGTGCCGTATGTACAATACCTGTACCGTCTTCTGTTGTAACAAAATCGCCAGCAATAACCCTAAATGCATTTTCTGGGTTTTGATATGGTAAAGCGTACGGTAATAGTTGTTCGTATTTGATTCCGACAAGGTCAGCACCTTTGCATTCCGCAATGATTTTATATGGAATTTTCCCTGCCTTGCCGGCAGACAGGTTGTCACCCTCTTTATAATTTTTCAATTCATCATCTGAATCGACTTTTATAAATTTCCCTGCAAACTGCTCTCCAACCAAATTCTTAGCTAGAATTACATTAATAGGTTCAAAAGTATATTGGTTATAAGTTGAAACCAACACATAATCGATTTTATTCCCAACCGTCAATGCTGTGTTAGAAGGTAATGTCCAAGGAGTAGTAGTCCATGCTAAAAAATAAAAAGCCCCATCTATCTTCCCCTCTGAGGAAGAATTCAAACTGAACGCTTTTTCTATGGAGTTGCTAACTCCCCCTCCTTCGGAGGGGGCTGGGGGGAGGCTCTTAAATTGTGCCACCACGGTTGTATCAGTTACATCTTGATACGTACCTGGCTGATTTAATTCATGAGAGCTTAATCCTGTCCCTGCTTTTGGTGAATAGGGCTGAATGGTATAGCCTTTATACATTAAACCTTTGTCATAAATCTGCTTTAGCAACCACCAAACAGATTCCATATATTTGGGTTTATAGGTAACATACGGGTCGTTCATGTCCACCCAGTGTCCCATTTTACGGGTGAGTTCTTCCCAAACATCGGTATAACGCATTACAGCTTTTTTACAAGCCTCATTATATTCTTCAACCGATATTTTTGTGCCAATATCTTCTTTGGTAATGCCCAATTCTTTTTCAACACCTAATTCAATGGGCAAACCGTGGGTATCCCAACCTGCTTTACGTTTTACTTGGTAACCTTGTAAAGTTTTGTACCTGCAAAAAATGTCTTTAATAGTACGGGCCATAACATGATGAATTCCCGGTAATCCGTTAGCGGACGGTGGACCTTCATAAAACACAAATGGCTTGTTGGCATCACGAGAAGTAATACTTTTTTGGAATATATCATTTTCTTCCCAAAATTGTTGGGTTTCATCGGCTACTTTCGTCAGGTCTAAACCTTTATATTCTCTAAATGGCGTACTCATTTTCTGTCTTGATTCTTTCGAGTCGCGAAATTACGTATTTTATTGAAAATATTAATTTTATCACAAGAAAAAAGCATCTTAAAATTAAGATGCTTTTTTATAATCGTTTGATTGATTTACGGTTACTTTTTAATCACCACAAATTCTGTACGCTTATTTTCTAAATATTCTAAATCGGTGCAAGGCACATTGTTTACACATTTGTTGAGCGGCTGCGTTTCACCGTATCCTTTTCCAGTAATTCTTCTATGATCTAATCCTCTTTCCAGAAGATTATTAACTACTGCCGTAGCTCTACTCTTAGTTAAGCTTAAATTATAGGCATCAGGACCTCTTGAGTCTGTATGAGCCCCAAATTCAATTACCATGTTAGGATACTTTTTCATCAATCGCATTACTTTATCCAAGGCTCTTTCTGAGGATTCTGTTATTTCCGCAGTGTTTATCGTAAATGTGATATTGGGTACATTTAAGATTTCATAATCTTTTCTGTCCATAAATTCTTTTTCTTCAATGAAAATGACTTCATTGTTGTCAAAACCATTTTTATTGGAAGTCTCAAGATCTACAGATGTGCTGAAATATCCATTTTTTGTGACTTCTAGCGTATAATTTGATGCACAGTCAACCCCAAAATAATATTCACCATCAAAAGCAGTTTCAATTCTGCGGATACGGTTTCCATTTTCATCTATAAGAGCTACAAAAGCATTGCCGACCCTATTTCCCGTAACTTTATCTTTTATGATACCAGTGGCAATCTGATCACAAATTGCAATAGTAGTTTTTTGTTTGAAAGAATAAATATCGTCATCACCCATACCACCATTTCTATTGGATGAAAAATAACCTTGCAATTTATCGCTATCTATAATAAAAGAAATATCATCACCCTTACTGTTCATAGGTTCCCCAAGGTTAATAGGCTCGGGTATTGAACCGTCTAATTTGGTCATATAAATGTCAAAACCACCTTTACCCCCTGGACGATTTGAAGAAAAATAAATAACATCTCCATCAACATAAGGCGAATATTCTTTGTATTTTGAATTGATAGTTTCACCTAAATTAATGATTTTACCGTAATGACCTTGATTTAAATCTACCACAAAAATATCGGTATCGCCTAAAGTTCCGGGCATGTTGGACACAAAATATAATTTTGAGCCGTCCGCACTAATCATTGGGTGACCCGTATCGTAATCATCATCATTAAAAGGTAACGAAGAAAAATCTTTCCAATGTCCTTTTTTATCGACTGTAGCTTTAAATATTTTTAGACCTTCTGATTTTAATTTACCGCCCATATAATTATTAGAAGTAAAATAAACTTCTTTCAAATCAGGTGTAAATGCTACAAAAGCATCGTGATATTTCGAGTTAACATCGCTAGAAAAAGGTTTTACATTTACGATTTCGCCATTACTTTTTAAATCACCAATATATAAGTTTAAGAAAGGTTGATCATTCTTTTTCCATTTGCGGTTGGATAATCCAGCTGTTTTTCTGCTTGAAGAAAAGACAATTTTATCTTTACCCATAAAAGTAGAACCAAAATCTTGATATTTTGTATTTACCTCTAGGTTTTTAATACTGTATTCAGCTGCTTTTATAGAATCTGCTCTTTCTATTTGAGCGTTTGAAAATACGGTACTTAAAACAAAAATTAAGATTATTAAGCTTCTCATTGGGTTATTCTTTGCTCTTATAATTCAAAGGTTGTGCCAAAGCATATCTAAGTTATGCAAAAAGACCTTCAAATTTTATGAAGGTCTTTTGTTTTCTTTGCTTTTATTACATTCTGATTATTACAAACTCAGACCGTCTATTCTGCTGATGCTGGGCTTCGGTACAGCTGGTGTTATCATCACAATCGTTAATCAATTGTGTTTCGCCGTAACCTTTACCTGTTATTCTTGAAGGATCAATACCTCTTCCGATAATATATTCAACAGTTCTTTTGGCTCTATTGTTCGATAGCCAAATATTATAACCAGCCGGAGCCCTAGAATCTGTATGTGAAGCAGCTTCTATAATCATCTTAGGATATTTGTTCATCAAATCGACTACTTTCTGCAACTCCGTTTTTGCTTGTTTGTTCAAATATGAAGAATTCAAATCAAAATAAATAGGCTCAATATTTACACCATAATTCCCTGATGGTAATTTCACTATTTCATCTGGTAAAACATCTGGCAGGCCTTCGGGTTTTTTATCTACACCTTCGCCTTGTGTACCATTGTTATTGTTGCCTGCAATCATATTGCCAGCACCTAATAAAAGGGGCATTTTTACTTCTTTATCAGCTTCGTCAGAAGTTGTAAAAGAAATTGACTGAGGTGCAAAACCTATTTTTTTACCTTCTAATTTGTATTCGGTTTCACATGATATTTCGAATGAAAATGTAGCATCGTCTTTAACAATTGTAGATGTTATTGTGTTTCCATCTTTGTCACTTAATATTACTTCTGAACCGGGCAATAAACTCGTTGAAATTTTGTCCCTGACATCTCCAGTTACCAATTGAAGGCATCTAAAATCAACCGGTTCTTCTTCAATGAAAGAATAAATGTCATCATCACCTTTGCCACCTTCTCTATTGGAAGAAAAATACCCTTTTCTAGTTTCACTGTTAATAATAAATGCGAAGTCGTCACTAGCAGTATTTAAACTTAAATTTACGGGGTTGGCCATGTATCCTTTCAGCTTACTAGCATAAATATCTATACCTCCCTTTCCACCAGCTCTGGTAGAGGAAAAGTACAATATGTCACCATCAACAAAAGGAAACCAATCCTTGGCCGTTGAATTGATTTTATCTCCTAAATTCACTGGATTCCCGAATCCACTCTCGTTCACTTCCACTTTATAAATGTCCGTTTCTCCTAAAGTTCCGGGCATATCAGAAGTAAAATATAGTGTTTTCTCATCATCACTTAACGTGGGATGTCCCACAGAGTATTCCACATTGTTAAAAGGCATTGGTATAATATTTATCCACTCGCCCTTGTTATTTACCGTGGCTTTAAACATAGCCAAATTGGTATAACCTTGATTATCTATTCCTAATTTTTTATTGTAGTAATTGTCTCTGGTAAAATAAACTGTTTTACCATCCTTAGAAAAAGTTACACTTGCTTCGTGATATCTAGAATTTACCTCTCCTTTAAGTCTTCTTTTATTAGCTACCGATCCGTCTTCGCTGATATCGCCTTCGTATAGGTCCAGAAAACGTTGACCATTAGGTTCCCAAACATCGCGAATTACTCTGAAACCACGTCTGGGAGCTGCAAAAACCAATTTATCCGATCCGTGATAAGCAGTACCAAATTCAGATTGTTCAGTATTTACTTCTAAATTTTTAATGACATATTTTCCTCCTCCGTCTTGAGCATAAAGACTTACTACACTTAGCAATAATACTATTACAAGATATTTTTTCATTATTAGGTTATTTATTTACATTTAATTCCTCTCCCTTTTCCCTAGCTTTTTACATAATTGAAGCCAATTATGCACAATTAGAACGTTATAAAATTCTAATTATTACCTCTAATAACGTCATCATATATAATTATAGTATTGTTTAGGTAAAATAATTTAGCATTAATCAATCCTAAAAAACTATTTAACCTAAAAATAATGGAGAATACTGTAAATAAATTATGGTTGTTATAGAGTTATTTTAATTTACTTTTCCCTTAAAACTAATAATTCATTAAAAATTCTAACAAATACTAGATTTATATTTTTACTAATTTTATACCTTACTAGAAGAATCTAGGCGATTTCAGGTTTTTCTTCGAGAAATCTATGTCCCATTGCAAAAATACTTCGTGCGTACCGCTGTTGTAGTTCCCCAAATTGGTCGTCGTGTAATCATAGGCATATCCTATCCTCAGATCCCTGGTCACACCAAAGTTGACCAGTCCCGTTACGGCATCGCCAAAACGATAGCCCACACCAAGCTCCAAACGGTCGTTGAACAAAAAGTTCAGGTTGCCGTCCAATGACAACGGAGAACCAGATACCACTTTTGCCATTACCGATGGCTTCATTTTTAAAGTCTCCGAAAGGTCAAAAACATAGCCCAACGTACCAAAATAGTGCATCTTCTCGGAAGCTTTGCTTATCGTACCATTATCTTTCTCCAAATGTTTGGTCTCCAATAAATTCGGTGCCGATAAACCTATATAAAACTTATCCGTGTAATAATAAACACCTGCTCCAAAGTTCGGCAAGGTCTCGTTTACATTGTCGTCGAACAAAGGGTCTACTCCCGGTGCCGTTTGTGGTAATATCAATGACAGCAAACCTACATCAAAGAACGTTACACCGCCTTTTAATCCAAAGGCCAACCTACCTTCTTCTGAGGTACTTATAGTATAGCTTACATCCGCATATACATTGGTCTCCTTTACTGGGCCGTGCCTGTCCAGAATGGCCGAAAAACCGCCACCAAGGTTCTTGCCCAAAGGGGCATGGATGGCCATCGTGGCCGTTTTAGGGGCACCTTCTATACCTACCCATTGCAACCTGCCCAATACACCTATGCTCAACGTACCGCGAGAACCAGCATAGGCCGGGTTCACTATGTTCATGTTGTACATATATTGCGTGTACTGAGGGTCTTGCTGTGCATGGCCCTCAATTGTGCTTAAACCTAATATTAATAGTAAAACTACTGATGCTATTCTCATTGTGTTCTTAATTTAGTTTTCGCTCTTGCTGAAACAATATTTTATTTTTTTCCTATAAACCCGCAAGGTCTTATCTCTTTCGCTAGGCTCCAAAGATTAAAAGAAGACCTTGCTGATTATAGATTATTCTTAATAATTAATATAAACCCACTCTGCAATTGGTTTCATACCTGCTTCGTTGAATTTAATTACGAAGTAGTACGTTCCTACAGGAACCTTATTGCCTTTACCAATAGTCATGGTGCCACTTGAGTATCCATCCCACCAATTGGGTTGGGTAGCTCCGTTACGGCTATATTCATAAACCAAGTTACCCCACCTGTCATACACTTCCATTTCGAAATTATCATACTGGGCTAATGCTGGTATAATTAAGGTATCATTTAATCCATCACCATTAGGTGAGAAACCATCAGGAATAATATCACAAGATGTTGGATCTAAATAATCTGGATAAGAATCCTCATCACAATTATCATTTGTTGGGTCACCATCTTGATTACCATCTTCGTCAGCAGTAGGTATTCCATCCCCATCGTCGTCTGTATCTCTGTAGTCAACTTCGCTATCACCAGTTACCAGCGTAGAGTTATTTGATACAGAAGCTAAATCATTATCCCTATTTGGTAAATCAGTGGCAGGATCAGTGCCAATTGCCAATCCATTAGGGTCTGCAAAATCTCCTACAGAACCATCATAAGCGTCATCTAAACCGTCATCGTCAGAATCTGTTCCGCTTGGCAATATATCTGCAACTCCATCTGCATCATAATCATGACCCTCTATACTATCAGGCACATTGTCATTATCAGAGTCATCATCCAGATAATCTGGTTCATCAGCACCATCAGTGTTAACTGGGGTAAGACCAGTTCCATAAGCATCATCTAGACCATCACCATTGGTGTCATTTCCAGTAGGATTATCATAATCTGCAGTTGTTTGGGCTTCCACATTATCAGGAATACCATCATCATCCGCATCCAAGTCTAAATAGTCTGGATGCCCATCACCATCACTATCAGTATCCGTTTCAACTGAAGTTAAGATTCCGTCTCCATCATCGTCAATATCAAGGAAGTTAGGCTGTGTGTCTCCATCAGAATTCCAAGGAACATAATTAATATCTGCTAATAGTGTATCATCAGTTTCAATATCATCAAACAATCCGTTTGTGCCGAAGTCCGTAGGAACACCATCAATTACGCCATCATTATCAGCATCTAAATCTTCCAATCCTGCTTCAACAACATCTAAAATACCGTCGCCATCTGCATCAAGATCAAAATGATTTGCGATACCATCACCATCAAAATCGTATTCTGATTCAACATCATTGTTAGCATCACCAACAGAAATATTGTTATCGTTATCATCTAAATAGGCAGGTACACCATCGTTATCATTATCGGCCAGCGGATCTTTGCCGTCATACTCTATTGTATCTGGAATACCATCATTATCATCGTCTAAATCAACAGGATCGCCAACACCGTCTCCATCAAAATCAGGATAGACCGTTAACAAGGCAGGTTCAGAAATAACGTCCGTATCACAAGCAAATGCAGGTGAAGACAATACCACTCTGTACATATAACCATTGTACTCTAAAGGCACCATAGTTAATGTCAATTCTTCAGAAGTTGCTCCAGTAACTACTGGTTGTGTACCTCCATTTGAGAAATCTGACCAATTAACACCACCATCAACACTAACTTGCCATTGATAACTGATTGTATTTTGTATATCAACGTTAAAGTTGGCATTGGCATTTACAACAATTACTTGATCTTGAGGTTGAGTTGCAATTGGTTGAACCGCTAAGCCAGCTTCTTGAAAGTCATATAAATCATTGTTATCTAAATCATTAGGTTCCGTGTAGCCAGTCGTACCAGGTGTATTAACTAAACCATTAGCATCTACAGTTAAACCTGTATCACTACCTAGTCTTCCACTACTATCAACATCAGCTAGACCCGCTTCTATAACATCGTTACATCCATCATTATCCGCGTCCAATTCTTGTGAATCTGGTATAGTATCTACATCAGAATCAGCTGTTGGAGTTGTTACCGTTGCCGCAGGAGTATCATCAGTCTCAATCAAGTCTAACAATCCGTTTGCACCAAAATCGGCTGGATTACCATCTAATATACCATCATTATTCAAATCAACAACTGTAGTTCCATTTAATTGACCTGATTCTACTACATCATAAATACCATCGTTGTCAGAATCTAAATCAAATTGATCTAATACACCATCACCGTCAGTATCCAACACCCCTTCTATAGTATCAGGAATACCGTCATTATCATCATCCAAATCGGTAATATCTGGAATACCATCTCCATCGTTATCTGGGAATAAGTTCAATGTAGCTGGAGCAGATGTCCAGTTACTATCACAGACAAATGCAGGTGATGAAAGAATTACTCGGTATTGGTAACCATCATAAGTTACTGGTACACCTGTTAAGGTTAAAGCATCTGTGGTTGCTCCACTATATGTAGGTACAGCACCACCATTTGTTATTGGATTCCATGTTGTACCTCCATCTGTACTTTCTTCCCATTGATATGAAATAGTAGCCAATATATCAGTACTAAAAGTAACATTTGAATTGATTATTATAGTTTGGCTTACTGGATCGGTATTTACCGCAGGAACACCCAAACTAGCTTGTTGGAAATCATAAACTCCGTTACCATCCAAATCGTCTGGTTCTCTATAACCATCAACACCGCTTGTAACAACTCCATTAATGTCTACCGTTAGGCCTGCTCCGAATGTGCCATTGCCCAATAGGCCATTATTATCTCCATCGGTAAACCCAGCTTCCAACACATCGTTACAACCATCATTATCAGCATCAATTTCATTAGAGTCAGGTGTTCCATCACCATCAGAATCTGCAGTTGGAGTAGCTAAATTACCACTATCTGGAGCATCTTCTAAAGGATCGAACAATCCGTTTGTACCAACCGTTCCTGCATTGGCAGCATCAATAATACCGTCATTATTTATATCTACTACATTATTGGCTGCATCTATTTGACCAGATTCAACAATATCGTAAATACCATCGTTATCTGAATCTAGATCTAAGTGATTTGGTACGCCGTCACCATCAGTATCAAATGCTGGTTCCGCACCGTCAGTATCTCCAATAGCACCATCATTGTCATTATCGTCTAAATATACAGGTACGCCATCGCCATCGTTATCTGCATAAGGGTCTATTCCTCCAGATTCAACGGTATCTGGAATACCATCATTGTCCGAATCTAAGTCTGCTGCATCGTTAACTCCGTCGTTATCCCAGTCAATATCTAAAGCCTCTCTCCAATCACGATCACCTCCCGGAGTATCTAAATCAGGGAAATCTGTTGGTAATGTTCCGCCATTTGTTGGGTCAGGGCTTGCATTGTCATCGTCAAAAGCGTTGTCAAGTCCATCTCCGTCAGCATCAGCGTTTAAAGGAACAGTATTTGCGGTTCCATCATTATCCGTATCCCAACCTTCAAGTAAATCTAAATCACCGTCATTATCAGAATCATCATCTAAATAGTCGGGATTATCCGTTCCGTCAGTATTTGTAGGTACAATTGCAATGCCTGTTGCCCCACCAATACCAACAACATTGTCATCATCACCATCATACTCGTCGTTTAGACCATCGTTATCAACATCTGTTGTAGCTGGTGGATTATAGCCAGTAGTTGTTTGAGCCTCAATGTTATCAACAATGCCATCGTCGTCGGCATCAATATCAAGATAATCAGGACCAAAAGTGCCATCAGTATTTGGAATTGGCAAAGGTGTTCCTTCCAAAGTATCATGTAAGCCATTATCGTTAGCATCTGCCAAAGTAGAAGGATCGCCAGCTGTTGCATAATCAACATGGGCATCGCCATCAGCATCTATTCCTCCAGCTTCAATAACATCAGAAATTCCATCAGCATCTGAATCTAAGTCTAAGTAATTTGGCAAACCGTCATTATCAAAATCGTCAATTGGCAATGGCGTTGTTGTAGTGGCATCGTCTAAACCATCTCCATCACCATCGGTAAATCCGTCAATAATTCCATTACTATCAGTGTCAATTCCACCTGCTTCAGTTGTATCTGTAATTCCATCATTATCAGAATCTAAATCTACATAATTGGCAATACCATCTTTATCTTTATCTTCAATTGGAAGTGGTGTTGCTTCAGTTGCGTCATCTAAACCATTATTATCAGCATCTGTGAAACCATCAATAATACCATCGCTATCAGCATCTGTACCTCCAGCTTCCGTTACATCGGTTATACCATCATTATCGGAATCTAAGTCTAAGTAGTTTGGCACGGTATCCCCATCTGAATCAGGAACGGGCAAAGGTGTTGTTTCGGTAGCGTCATCAAGTCCATTATCATTAGCATCTGTAAAACCATCTATTATTCCATCGCCATCAGCATCTGTACCTCCAGCTTCCGTTACATCGGTTATACCATCATTATCGGAATCTAAGTCTAAATAATTCGGTACTGTATCTCCGTCAGTATCTGGTAATGGTAGCGGTGATAAAGCAGTAGCATCATCTAAACCATCATTATTAGCATCTGTAAAACCATCTATTATTCCATCGCCATCAGCATCTGTACCTCCAGCTTCCGTTACATCGGTTATACCATCATTATCGGAATCTAAGTCTAAATAATTCGGTACTGTATCTCCGTCAGTATCTGGTAATGGTAGCGGTGATAAAGCAGTAGCATCATCTAAACCATCATTATTAGCATCTGTAAAGCCGTCTATGACCCCATCTCCGTCAGCATCAGTTCCTCCCGCTTCAGTTACATCAGTTATACCATCGTTATCTGAATCTAAATCTAAATGATTTGGAATACCATCATTATCCGTATCGGTTAACGGAAGAGGTGTTGTTTCAGTAGCGTCATCAAGTCCGTTACCATCGGCATCGGTAAATCCATCTATGATTCCATCGCCGTCAGCATCTGTACCTCCAGCCTCTGTTACATCGGTAATACCATCATTATCTGAATCTAAATCTAAATGATTTGGAATACCATCATTATCCGTATCGGTTAACGGAAGAGGTGTTGTTTCAGTAGCGTCATCAAGTCCGTTACCATCGGCGTCAGTAAATCCATCTATGATTCCATCGCCATCCGCATCAGTTCCTCCCGCTTCCGTTACATCGGTTATACCATCGTTATCTGAATCTAGATCCAAATAATCGAAAACTCCATCGCCATCATTATCACAATGTGAAATCAAGGAGTTTAAACCTAGCGTAGTTGTATTAGGACCTGTAGTAGTAATTGTTAGTGTAGTTATATTTATCCATTTAAAGTAAGAAATCCCCGTTATATTAGGTATTGGAAAGTCATCAATAAACCTAACCCCATTAATATTCGCCGGACTTCCAACCAGTTCATGACTCCCAATTAATGAAACGACTTCATCTGCTTGAGTACTAAATAACCAACCATCATCATTCGCATTAAGATGATCAAAACCTATAACTACAGTAATTGGAGAAGCAAAAGTGAAAGTAATACTCTCATCAGGACCACTTAAAAGAAGTGACCCTGGATTGCCTCCATGACCTAATGATGAGTTACTTGTATATTGCCCTGTTGATGAAAATAATTTTATTCCATTATTAACATTAAATGCCATAGTAAAAGGAACTCCTTTTAAGGTGCCCGATCCAGAAGCGTCTCCCCCATTACCAGTGCCATAATTCCATAAAGGGGCATTAAAATCATCAATAACATTGATGGTTCCACAATTTTGCTCATCAGCATCTAAAATACCATCGTTATCATTGTCTAAATCTGATATATCAATTGTACCGTCCCCGTCGCTATCAAGTCTATCATCTGTATCATCACATGCATCAGCAATGCCATCACCATCTAAATCTGATCCCAGTGTAACTACGTCAGCATTTGTTCCTTGACCTGATATGCCTGCAACTGTAGGCACACCATTACCATCCACACCACCTGTTAGCATATTATTTACATCAATATCGGTAGGTGTGAATGTCCCTGAACCTTCTAGAGCATCAGGACAACCATCATTATCCGAGTCTGTATCTAAATAATCAAATACACCATCATTATCTGAATCACAATGTGAGGTAATTGAATTTAAACCAATGGTAGTTGTATTAGGGCCTGTGGTAATTATAGTGAGGGTAGTTATATTTACCCATTTAAAATAAGAAATCGCATTAATGTCTGGTGTAGAACCTATTATATAGCTCACACCATCTATTGAAACCCCTCCATCAACTTGATGACCAGCTCCTAATGCAATCATTTCATCTGCTGGTGTGCCAAACTGCCACCCATCTCCATCTGCATTAAGGTGATCAAAACCTATAACTACAGTAATTGGAGAAGCAAAAGTGAAAGTAATACTCTCATCAGGACCACTTAAAAGAAGTGACCCTGGATTGCCTCCATGACCTAATGTTGAATTGCTTGTATACTGTCCTGTTGATGAAAACAATTTAGATCCTCCATTAACATTGAAGTCCATTGTGAAATTAATTCCATTTATTGTACCTGCACCTGAGGCATCCCCACCGTTACCAGTACCATAATTCCAAAAGGGTGCGTTGAAATCGTCAATTACATTAACGGTTCCACAATTTTGTTCATCAATATCTAAAATACCGTCGTTGTCATCATCTAAATCTGCAGATGATGGAATACCATCTCCATCATTATCACATTCGACATTAACAACTGTATTATCCGTAACATTAGCTGTTGTTGCTTGAGCAGCACCTCCCGGAACACCGTCAGCGTCTACTGCTGCTGTTAATCTGCCGTTAGCATCAACATCTGCAAAAGTGAAAGTGCCAGCTCCTTCTAATGCGTCTGGGCAACCATCATTGTCTGAATCATTATCTAAAAAATCAGGTGTGCCGTCTAAATCTGAATCTACATTGCCTTCAACACTATCTAAAATACCATCGTTATCTGAATCTAAATCTAAAAAATTTGGAAAGCCATCTCCATCCATATCAAAAGCAGCATTAACCAAACTATCATCATTGCCAATTCCACCAGCATTATCATTATCATCTAAATAGGCATAAATACCATCCCCATCAACATCATCATAAGGATTATTCCCATTAGATTCTTCTGTATTTAAAATTCCATCTCCATCAGCATCTGGATCAAATGGATCCAATATATTGTCGTTGTCTTTGTCAAAAGCAGATTCAGCAGATGGACAAGCAAAACCATCATTACTAGCTGTTACTTCTGAGGCAATCAAAAATTGAGCTGTTGGTGTTGGTGTTAGGTAATCATTAATAACATAAATACCGCCAGCATTATTAGAAACATATAATCTTTTTGAATTGTCTGAATAGGCGGCTCCATAAGTACCATTGGGCAAACCTGCAACTGTCACCCTTCCTTTAACCTGAGTGTCTAAATCCCAATAAGACAGCCTGCCATTTGACGCTCCCCACAATCTCCTATTTGTACCATCATTGATAAAAGCAACATCCGCTACGTTATCTGCGACACCAGTCCAACCACCTACTACTGTAACAGAAGGCGTTCCATTTGCAGGTAGTGTAGAAACATTGTCTATTTTATTGAAATTATTCCCTGAAATATACCAAAGGGCATCATTATCATCAATATCACCAGAAAAGGAACTTACCCCTAAATCTCCTAAATCTACAATTGTACCATCTGCTAATATTCTAATAATATGGTTTTGTGCCACTGTACCACCCAAATCATTTACTAAAGCATACATTAATCCATCTATCTCATTATAGCCACCACTATTATATCCCGATCCATTACTATTGATTGGGGCAGAATATAAACCAGTTATAGGATTTAAGCTTTTAAGCTCCCCACTTATTACTTGATAAAAAAGTCTAGGACAATCAAAACCTTGTGCATAAACGGAATTGATATTTGCAAAACTAAAAACAAATAATATTGCAAATATTATTTGTTTTAAATGTTTACCGTAAACTGCGTAAATTGTAGTTAAGTAACCTTTTTTCATAATGTTATTTACTTAGTGTTGTATAAATTGTAGTCTATAGAGTTATTTACAGAAATACAAGGATTCTCCCCAATAATATTATCTTCAATTGTATTTCTACAATGAATACAAATATATAAAAAAATGTTAAAAAAGCGTTTTACACTTCTTTATTTTGAAAACAAATTAAAATGTATTTCTATTTAAAATAAAAAACAAAAGGCTAAGCCTTATTTACACAAGGTTTAGCCTTTTGTTAAAGGTCTTTTATAAAGTTATTATTTTATTTTAACAATTCGAAAAATCTTATAATTTTACTCAAAAAGTAATGAAATCTTATTAATATAATAGGTGTTTTCTAGAAGAATCTAGGCGATTTCAGGTTTTTCTTCGAGAAATCTATGTCCCATTGCAAAAATACTTCGTGCGTACCGCTGTTGTAGTTCCCCAAATTGGTCGTCGTGTAATCATAGGCATATCCTATCCTCAGATCCCTGGTCACACCAAAGTTGACCAGTCCCGTTACGGCATCGCCAAAACGATAGCCCACACCAAGCTCCAAACGGTCGTTGAACAAAAAGTTCAGGTTGCCGTCCAATGACAACGGAGAACCAGATACCACTTTTGCCATTACCGATGGCTTCATTTTTAAAGTCTCCGAAAGGTCGAAAACATAGCCCAACGTACCAAAATAGTGCATCTTCTCGGAAGCTTTGCTTATAGTACCGTTGTCTTTCTCCAAATGTTTGGTCTCCAATAAATTCGGTGCCGATAGACCTATATAAAACTTATCCGTGTAATAATAAACGCCCGCCCCAAAGTTCGGCAAGGTCTCGTTTACATTGTCGTCGAACAAAGGGTCTACTCCCGGTGCCGTTTGTGGTAATATCAATGACAGCAAACCTACATCAAAGAACGTTACACCGCCTTTTAATCCAAAGGCCAACCTACCTTCTTCTGAGGTACTTATAGTATAGCTTACATCCGCATATACATTGGTCTCCTTTACTGGGCCGTGCCTGTCCAGAATGGCCGAAAAACCGCCACCAAGGTTCTTGCCCAAAGGGGCATGGATGGCCATCGTGGCCGTTTTAGGGGCACCTTCTATACCTACCCATTGCAACCTGCCCAATACACCTATGCTCAACGTACCGCGAGAACCAGCATAGGCCGGGTTCACTATGTTCATGTTGTACATATATTGCGTGTACTGAGGGTCTTGCTGTGCATGGCCCTCAATTGTGCTTAAACCTAATATTAATAGTAAAAATGATGATAGTTTTCGCATAATTTTACTTTAAATCTTATCTCAAATTTGTGAGAACTATTTTTTATTTTGCTCTTTTTTGTAAAACCTACAAGGTCTTATCTCTTTCACTAGGCTCTAAAGATTAAAAAACGACCTTGTAGGTTAAAATTTTTCTAATAATTTACATATACCCAACCCGCTACCGGTTTCCTATCATCATTACCATTAAAGTAAATGATATAATAGTATGTTCCTACAGGTACTTTCTGATCTTTCTGAATGGTTATTTTTCCATCAGAGAATCCATCCCACCATTCAACAGGTGTTCTGCTTTCATTACTGTAATCATATACTTTAGCACCCCATCTGTCATATATCTCAATTCTAAAATTGGGATATTTACTTAATAACGGTACAATAAAGTAATCATTGTCTCCATCTCCGTTGGGCGAGAATGCATCAGGTATTATGGTACAAGATGTAACATCTAAATAATTTGGATGCCCATCAAAATCGCAATCGTCATCATACCAAATACCATTTTCGTTATCATCTTCTTCGAACGTTGGTACACCATCATTATCATCATCAGTATCTCTGTAATCAACATCATCATTTGTTGCTCCTGGCGTTGGATCAAAATCGAAATTAGGTAGATTATTTGCAGGATCATCAATTTCATCATTTGGATCAATATCATTTAGGTTACTACCTTCATAACCATCATCCAATCCATCACCGTCAGTATCAGTATCCGTTGGATCTACATCAGGATGACCGTCGTGATCTAAATCATGCCCTTCAATATAATCGTGTACACCGTCATTATCAGAGTCTTCATCTAAATAATCAGGATCGTCAGTTCCTTCAGTATTTACAGGAGTAAGACCATCACCTGAACCTGGCGTGATTTCATAAGCATCATCCAAACCATTTCCATCAGTATCAATACCAGAAGGCTCTATATAACCAACGGTTGGTTGAGCTTCTACGTTATCAGGGATACCATCTCCATCAGCATCAATATCTAAATAATTAGGATTGGTATCGCTATCTAAATTATCTGTTCCTTCAAGTGATGTTAAAATACCATCACCATCATCATCAATATCCAAATAGTTTGGTTGGAAATCATTATCAAAGTCATCATCAAAAGGATCACCATTACCATTAATATCTTCATCTAACGTTGCAACGCCGTCACCGTCATCATCAGTATCTCTATAATCTAACAGTAAATCACCGTCAGTATCTGGTAAATCAGTTTGTGGATTGTCGATTTCGTCGTTAACATCAAATCCGTCATTATTGTCGATACCTTCAAAAGCATCGTCCAGACCATCTTCATCAGTATCAATACCTATATAAGTTACATCAGGTATACCATCATGATTCGCATCGTTACCTTCGATACTATCTACAACATTATCGTTATCACTATCTGTATCAAGATAATCAGGATTATCAATACCATCCGTATTTACTGGCGTTAGGCCTTCTCCTGATCCAGGTGTTGTTTCATAGGCATCATCCAAACCATTTCCATCAGAATCTACTCCTGAAGGTGCTATATAACCAGCAGTTGTTTGAGCTTCGATATTATCTGGAATTCCATCATTGTCTGCATCTATATCTAAACTATCAGGATAGATATCACCATCTGAACTACCAGTTCCTTCAGCGGTATCTAAAATACCATCATTGTCATCGTCAATATCGTACAAGTCTGCTACGCCGTCTCCATCTGTATCAACTAATACTTCTATTGTAACTGTTGCCGTTGAAGTATCCCCATTACTATCTTCAATAGTATAAGTAAAGGTATCAATTCCTACAAAATTTGCAGTAGGTGTATATACTACATAATCGTCTGTTGGATCATTTGGCGTACCATTATCATTAACAGTGGCCGTGCCATTATTTGGTCCAGTTGCAATCACAATTGGTGTAGTACTTGGACCGTCCCGACCAAAATCGTCCGCTCCATTACCATTATCTAACAATACGGTAATATCGTTATTTGTTGAATTTTCAACTACCACCACTGCATCGTCTTGTGCCGTTGGCAAGAAATTGATAACGATATTATCTACAATGCTCTCGTCATCATCTGCATTACCGTCAGCTAAATCATCAGCATCAAAACTTGTATTAGGATCACTATCTGGATCAATGTTATCAGCACCCGTAATTTCTGCTTGATTGTAATAACTTGTGGTAGTATTTGTACCGTTAGTTAAAACTTCTGCATTAAACGTTAATGCTAAATTAGCTCCATTTGCAATGGTTAATCCATTCCAGTTTATTGTATTTCCTGTTAATACTCCTCCATTTGAAATGGCCGTTATATTTCCAAATCCGTCAGGAATAACATCTTCGACATTTATACCTGTAGCAGCACTTGGACCCGCGTTACTTAATGTTAATGTAAAGGTGATTATATCTCCCGTAGTTGGGTTTAAATCGCTAACTGATTTAACCAAGCTCACATCAGAAACTGGTTGCGGTACAACATTTACAATGGCATAATCATCTTCGTTCGTATCTCCATTATTTGGAGTAGAATCTGGATCAAAATTATCAGAAGCTGTTACTTCAGCCGAATTGTTATAACTACCCGTTGCTAATACAGTAGCAGTTATGTTAAGGGTAGCTGTATTACCATTAGTAATTGTTGGAACCGTCCAAACCCCTGTACCAGAAACATATGCACCCGCACCATCATCACTTACATAAGCATATCCGGTTGGTAACAAATCCGTTACTTGAACTCCTGTTGCATCGCTTAATCCATCGTTATTTACAGTCAATGTAAATACTACATCAGAACCTACTAAAGGAGCCGTGTCATCAACCGCTTTGGTCATTGACAAATCAGATACTGCTACAGGAGTTGTTCCAACTGTGGCGAAATCATCACCACTTCCATCACCAGGAGTTGAATCAGGATCAGCATTGTCAGAAGCCGTTACTTCCGCATTATTGGTATAATTACCTGTTGCGTTGACCGTAGCTGTAATCTGCAATGAAGCTGATCCAGCATTCGCAATATTACCAACTGTCCAAACACCAGTTGCGTCATCATACGCTCCTGCACCGTTATCGCTTACATAAGTATAACCATTAGGCAATACATCTGTAACTTCAACGCCAGTCGCATCACTTAACCCATCATTATTTACGGTCAATGTAAATATTACATCAGAACCTACATATGGAGTTGCGTTATTAACTGTTTTAGTCATTGACAAGTCAGAAACTGCGGTTGGACTCACACTAACTATATCACTTTCATCATCATCGGCAATACCGTCAGTTAAATCATCTATACCATAACTACTTGAAGGGTCACTATCAAGGTCTAGATTATCAGACGCTTTAATTTCTGCTCTGTTACCATAATCTCCTCCTGCTAATACTCTGGCTGTAAATTCAAAGGTTGCTGTTGCACCTGAGGCAATGTTCAATCCTGACCAACTTATAGTATTTCCAGTAATTGAGCTTCCTGCTGTAATTGCTGTTACAGTATCATAACCATTAGGCACAACATCTTCAATTGAAACTCCTGTTGCAGCACTTGGACCGTCATTGGTAACGGTTAATGTAAAGGTTACATTATTTCCTACTGCAGGAGTTGCATTATCAACCGCTTTTGTAATACTTAAATCAGATACTGGATTTGGTGTTGTGCTTACTGATGCATAATCATCATCACTTCCATCGCCTGGAGTTGAATCAGGATCAGTATTGTCAGAAGCTGTTACTTCAGCTTCGTTAGTATAATTTCCTGTCGGATTAACCGTTGCGGTAATTTCAATGCTTTCCGATCCGTTTAATGGGATGTTTGGTACTGTCCAAACACCTGTTCCATTTATATAAGCACCTGCTCCATTATCAGAAACATACGTATAACCGGTAGGTAATACATCTGTTACTTGAATTCCGGTTGCAGTACTTGGCCCAGCGTTATTTACGGTTAAAGTAAATATAACATTTGAACCAACATTTGGTGTTGCATTATTCACTGTTTTTGTCATAGACAAGTCAGAAACTGCACTAGGATTAATAGTTACCGTATCACTCTCATCATCATCTGCAATTCCATCTGTTAAATCGTCTATTCCATAACTAGTTGTTGGATCAGAATCAGGATCTACATTTCCAGATGCCGTAATTTCAGCTCTGTTTCCATAATCACCTGTTGCTAATACCTGAGCTGTAAATTCCAATACGGTTGGTGCACCCGTTGAAACGGTTAAACCTGACCAGCTAATTGTATTGCCAGTTACAGTTGCCCCAGCTGTTATAGCTGTAACTGAACCATATCCGTTAGGAACGACGTCTTCTACTGTTACTCCAGTTGCATTGTTTCCGCTACTTGCCACGGTTAACGTAAAAGTAACGAGGTCACCCACATTAGGAGTTGTGTTATTTACCGCTTTAGTAATACTTAAATCGGCATATTCAATTGGCGTTTCTGCCGTATCGGTTTCTGCCGTTGTAATTTCATCAGTAGTTACCGAAACTTCGTTAATGACATTAGTTCCTGTATTTGCTCTTCTTTGGAAATCAGCCAATGTTGTTGTATAACTGATGGTATACGTCCAAGTTTCATTTTTCTCTATTACACCTGCCACTCCATTATCTCCTGTTGGCCCAGTCAATACTCCGTTTGAACCATCTGGTAATACATCAGTGATAACGATATTTGTTAAATCTAAATCTCCATCATTTTCTAAGGTAATTGTATAATTTAAAATTTCTCCAATTGCCGTAACTGTTGCTGGGCCTCCTGTTTGCATTTTTGAAACCACTAAACTTGGGTTACAACCTGGCTCTATCAAAGTTTCTTGAGCTGGTGCTGATACACAACCTGTTGTTTTACTTCTTACTAGAATATCAAAGGTTCCAGCCATCAAATTATTAAATGTATTAGAATCCTGATATGATGATCCATTATTAATACTATACTCTAAATTAACACCTGTTGCACTAATTACTAATATACCATCATTTGGCGTGGGGCAATTTGCGGTTGTTGGATTAGTAGGAGTTACCGAATCAATTGTAGGTAAAGTAGCATCTTCATCAATAACAACGGTATCGGTCGCTGTACATCCATTGTCCGCATCGGTAATCGTCAAGGTATAGGTACCGGCCGAACTAACAGTCGGTGTAGCTGTATTGGC
>NZ_JAXKVV010000013.1:0-97491 GCF_034296135.1 Aureibaculum koreense | reverse complement strand
CCATCGGCCGTAGTCCATGCATAGCTCACTCCTGCCGCAGTGGATCCTGAACCATCTAAGTTCAACGTAGTTGTTGTACAAGTCAACTCTGCGTCTGTACCTGCATCGGCTGTAGGTAAAGTATTAATAGCTATTGATTGCGATGAGCTATTAGAGCATGTTCCAGGTGTAGTATATGTTACTAAATAGGTGTTTGCTGTCGATGCACTCACATCTATTGCTCCAGTTGAGGCGTTGATTGACAATCCTGCAGGACTACTGGTAAAAGTACCACCACCAACTCCTGTAATGGTCGGTGTTGGATCTGCATCATCTTGACAATATGATGACCCTGAATAGCTAAAAGTCGCATTTTCTAATGGGTCAATCGTTACCGATGTAGTGGTCGTATTTGGACAGGTACCATCCGTAAAGCTATAAGTAACCGTATAGGTTCCCGGTGTACTTGTTGTCAGATTGATCGCTCCCGTTGTTCCATCAATTACCAAGCCTGCCGTACTGCTATAGGTTCCGCCCGATTGGCCCGTTCGGGTAACCGTTGCCGTGCCAGTAGCACAATAAGGTGACCCCGCATATGAAATTGTGGCTGTTGGCAACGCATCGATCGTTAAGGTTACTGCTGTTCTTGTTGCACTTGAACAACTTGTAGCAGGGTCAGTTTGTTCAGCATAATAAGTTATAGAACCAACACCTGTTTGTGTAGGGTTTGCAACTGTACTTCCACCAACCAATGCATCATACCAAACTACATTTGTTGTTGACACTAAAGCATCATTTGCATCTAACGTTTGTCCCGAATTACATTCTGCAATATCTCCATTACTTACTGGTGCCGCAACTGTACTTTTAACCGTAATGGTTACCTCGTCATAGTCATCCTCATAGATTTTAACAGTTCTTACAGCAGTAAAATTAGTTGCTCCGGTTTGAGCTGTAGTTACTGTTGCCGTATTCACCAAATCAGATCCAGCAGTTATGTTTGCTGCAGTAACTGTATAAGAAGTAGTATAAGTCCAAGTTTCACCAATATTTAATGTACCATTCGCGGAAATACTTTCTGTTGGGCCAGATAGGGTTAACGTAGTTCCGTTCAACACATCGGAAATAGTTATGCCCGTTAGGTTTTGGTCACCATTATTGAACAGTTCTATCCTATAATTTAGTACCGTTCCTGCTTCTGAAACACCAGTGTTTCCTACGGTTTCTAGATTAGTTACCGTTAACGAGGGAGTTTGGGCATAAGTTTGAACAACAAAAAATCCAAAAAGCAGGGCTATTATGTATTTTTTGAATCTATTCATTCGTATTAGTTGATTGTGTTGATAGGTCTGTGTCATTATAGTTTTTCTTAAAAACCGTTAAGGGTTGAATCTCAATTTTTGTATTATTAACATTCAGCATACCACAAACAAAACCATTACATAGGTGAATAAACTCATTAAAAGTCTCTTTTTGTGACTTAAAGCTCATCCATTTCCTTAGTTTGGTTCTGTTTATAACGTCATTGTTTGCAATTCCTTGCGTTGTTCTGTATTCAATTTTAAATTTAGTTGAATCAACTGTTCCTGAATTCTTAAATATTTTGATTATCAATACTTCTTTTAAAAGGTTTAATATTCTACTATGTCGATTATTTTTAGATACAAATACTTGCTTAGATATAATCATGCTTATCTCTGTCTTATGATTAAACAACTTTAGCCAAAATATTACTACCATAATCTCTTGCTTTTATTGACCATTATTTGGCGTTGAATCAGGGTCTGAAACTGAACTATTTATAATTTCCGCTTGGTTTTTAAACTCTCCGCAAACATCTACCGTAACTGTATAGGTTAATGTGATTGAACTACCTGAGGTGAGTTGGTAACTTCCTACATCCCAGTCCAGAATACGGGTACCTGAGTTATAGCTTACCGTACCTTGACTTGTAGAATAGTTTGCAGGGATATGTGTATAGGTAAAATCCGTTGGGATAATATCGGTTGCCTCAATATTTGTTGCTGTTGAAGGTCCATCGTTAGTTATCGTAATAGTAAAAGTAATATCATCCCCCTGATCAGGATTGCTATTGTTAACCGTTTTGGTAAGGTTTAGGTCAGCTCTGTTTATGGCATCCCTAAAGTCTACGTCACCGCCACTATTGGCATCAAAATCCACATCAGGTAAAATAACAGGAGCGGTTAAGGGATTGTCAATAGTTCCCCCCGGATCCGAATAATCTGCTGTGGCATCCGTATTATCATCCAGACCATCTCCATCTGAATCGGAATTTGCCAAGGTAATTCCAGCTTCTGTAGTATCGTTTGCACCCTCATTATCTGAATCTAAATCTAAATAATCTGGGTTGTCCGTACCGTCCGTGTTGGTCGGTGTTAAACCAGATGTATAATTTGTAAATACACCATTTGTATTGACCGTTCCACTTGGTGCTGTATAACCTATTGTAGTCTGTGCCTCTACATTGTCCGGTATACCGTCTCCGTCACTATCCAGATCTAAAAAGTTGGGATTTGTATCGGCATCATTGTTAGCCAATGTATAATTTACACGTTCTCTATCAGGATCGTCTTGAACAACATTGGGTATACCGTCTATACCTACAGCACCATTTACTACTCCATTGGTATGTGCTTGACCATGGCCCGCCTCTACGGCATCGAATATGCCATCGTTATCACTATCTAGGTCAAAAGCGTCTATTACGCCATCGTTGTCCGTGTCTTGGCAACCCCCCGATTCTACAACACTTACATAATCTATATCTGCTCCGGCAGCAGTAGAGCCTGATGGAGGTGTAGCTTGAAATTGAATGGTGGTTTGTGCAGTAGTGGCTGTAAAGGTTTGGCTATAGTAAAACCAATTTCTTGGGCCTATAACTCCAGCAATTGGTCCTTGAGCCACCGCTGTAATAGTTTCATTTATTAATGGATTGTTGGCCGCGTCCAACACATCTACATCCAAAGTAATAGCGGCACCATTGCCATGACCTACATCTTCGCCCCAGTGAAAAGAAAATATGTAAGAGTTTCCAGGAACGGTATTGATAGTTTGAGACATGGTACCATTGATACCGCCCGTTACGTTATTATTACCAACGAGATCTACATATTGAGCACCTTGATAAGCTGTGGCAAAACTATTTGATGACCAAGACGGGCTTTGACCACCTACCCAACCATCCATATTTTGTGTATAGGTCCATCCGTATAATGTGTTAGAATTGTATGTAGCCCCTATAAATGTACCCGAAGCATCTGTGAATCCGCTAGGAAAAACTGTGGCATCCGAAAAATCCTGTGCTTCAAAATTACCATTTATAACCAAGTTACCGCAACCTTCGTCGGTATCTAAAATACCGTCGTTGTCATCGTCAAAATCCTCAGCATCTACAATACCGTCGTTGTCATTATCAGGTCTGTCATCTTGTGCATCCCTAAAGTCGACATCACCACCTGTAGTTGCGTCGTTGTCAGAATCCAGTAAAGCAAGTGGCCCTGTTAGGGGATCATCAATTGTACCACCTGGATCATCGTATCCTGACGTATCTGCATCAACACCATCATCTAGGCCGTCATTATCAATATCTACGCCATTTAAAGCAATTCCTGCCTCCGCAGTATCGTTAAGGGCATCATTATCAGAATTGGTGTCAGTATAATCTGGATTGTCTGTTCCGTCTGTATTGGTTGGGGTAATACCTTCGCCAGAACCAGGTGTGGTCTCATAAGCATCATCCAAACCATTAAAGTCGGTATCATTTCCACTCGGAGCAGTATAACTTAAAGTAGTTTGAGCCTCGACATTATCTGGGATACCGTCTGCGTCCGAATCCAAGTCTAAATGGTCAGCAATATTGTCACCGTCTAAATTATCATCAATACAAATAACCTGTATGTTAATCGGTGCACGTGGGTTGCCGTCAACTTGCACTCGCATTGCTGTAATAAATCCGTTAGATTCAATTAAGAAATTGTTGGGTGAAGCGGATGAGTAGCTGGTATTCCCTTGAAGTTCCAACGCATTTACATCTGGATTGTTTTGGTCGACAAAATCACCTTCAATAATTGTAAAACCTCCAGTAGCATTGAAATAAATTTCATCGTTAGTACCTAAAAATCCACCAACACTTATCGATTTTGTAATAGCAACTTTTACAGGTTTGGTAAATGTAATATCATAATAGGACCCTGTAGTATAATCTTGAACACTTGCGTTGGAGCCAAGTAATGCTAAATCGCCATTATTATTTACCGGATCAGGTGTATTTGCACCATTTTGATTAAATGTTGCGGCGACATCAACTGTAATTCCATTAGTATTTGTTAAGGTATGGGAAAGAACATCATAAGACGCGTTTATATTACTAAAATTTATAGGTTGACTTCCGCCACATTCTTCAGTGTCTAAAATACCATCATTATCATCGTCAATATCGCAAACATCATTTATCCCATCATTATCAGTATCAACACCAGATGGATCTGTACAAGGTTGGTTTAATGTTACTGTTGCCGTATCGCTCTTGCCCGATCCGGGACATACGGCGACGGTAGCATCTGAAATAGTATATGTAAACGATGTACCTGAAAATGGTGTACCGGCACTATACGTATAAGTAACCAATCCTGCATTGGCATCATCTATGACCACCGAGCCGACAGCGGGCTGGGTCACACTTTCAATAGAAAAATTATCGCCATCAGGTTCAGTGTCGTTCTCAAATAAACTAAACTGTACCGAAACTGTATTTTGGTAAGGCACAATATATTCATCATCATTTGCAATAGGTGCGTTAGGGTTTTGCAACGTTTCAGCATCTGTTGTAGTTAACGTATAATGATTAGTACCTGATATTGTACTCGGCTGTGCTACCGCGGTTGCAATTAATCTAGTAATTGCACCTGCAGCATTATTGTAAAGATTTGGATAATGAACTTCAATTAAATACGGTTGGTTTTCTCCTAACGGCAATCCAAAATGAACTTGGGGAGATTGTTGGGTACCATGGCCAAAAGATCCGTTTACTTGTCGTAATCCACTAACTATATTACCGTCACAATCTCGAATTAAAACATTGGTGCCAATTGCTGTTCTTCCTGAAAACCCTCCAGTTGTCCCATCAGGATTTCTATCTTCGGACACGTTTACAATCAAATGACTGTTTCTATTGGCAGCGGCTAGGTTGTTTATATATAGTCGGTTAGCTCCTCCGTTAATGTTCATATAAATATCTAAATCGCCATCATCATCCACATCAACCATAGTGGTTCCTTCGCCATCGGCACCTGTATTAAATGATTGAGCGGCATCAAGAACAAAAGTCATTGCCGTACCACTACCAACAGTTCCGGGAGCTGGGCTTGGACTGTTTAATTGATTAATGTACAAATAACTTCTGTTATCGCCTACTAAAATTATGTCTATATCACCGTCATTGTCAATATCGCCACCTGCCAAAGCGTCAATACCAGCAGAAGAGGTTGTATTATTCGTGTTTGAAGGCTGTGGTAAACTTGGAAAAACAGCTGCTCCAAGTGCTGTAAACGTACCTCCACCATCATTTCTAAAGATTTGAGTGGTACCATTTTCTGTCCAAACCGCATCTAAATCACCGTCATTGTCCAAATCCCACAACCCGTTACCGCCCTTATTGCCGTTTTCGGCCTGGCCCAAATCGGCCCCATTTACATTATCAAAAACACCGCCGAGATTTAAGAAAAAGTCCTTTTCATCGCGTTTACGCATAAAAATATCTACCCATCCGTCATCGTTAACATCTGCGGCAGTACCGTAATCTCCATCTGTGGCATATTGGTTTAAACCAAAATCCACATTAGGAGAACCATTGCTTGTGGTAATATGTGTAAATAAATTCGATGCGGTAGGTGTTGGACTTGTATAGGTATTTGTAGTATGATCTATAAAATTATTTCTAAGGAGTTCAATTCCGTAATTATGACTATCAAAAAAGATATCAAGATCACCATCTCCCTCAAAATCAAAAAGTCCCAGGCCTTCTGTATTTAAAGGATTAATTGTAATAGTAGCACTAGCATTTTCACCAACAGTAATAGGAGTTGTACCTCCAATACCATCGCCAAAAGTTCCAGAAGGGTTTTGTATAAATATCTGCAATGCTACTACACTTGGGTTATTTCCATGAGAATTCATGATAAAATCTGGTCGACCATCATTATTTATATCTCCCCAGGCGGCAGACCTCTCAGCTGGGTCACCAGCTATCATACCAGGAGCTAAAGTAGGTTGAACATTTGTGAAGTTATTCGTGCCAAGACCTATGCGGTTATTACGCATTAAATAATTGCGTTGCGAAGTACTATTAACAAGGACAAGTGCGTCCAAATCGCCATCACCATCATAATCCGCCCAAGCATGGCCACCGTCTTTATTGCCACCAATATTTAACCCGTAGGCGGTTGCACTTTCAGTAAAAGTAGTTTGGGCTACTATAGGGTAAGATAATAATAACACCAAGGTTATTAGAAGTGCATTTAATTCTTTTTTTAGCTTGATCAAAATTGATATTATTTAATATTAACGTAGTTTTTATTTATATAAAAATTGTTCTTATACAATTAAACAACTAACCATAGAAAAACCCTACTCCGTTTATTAGTCACAGTAAGGCTACAAGTTATTTTAACATTTATAGTTCATTTTATTTTATGAAACCAAATCGTTAAAAAGAAAACTCCAATAAATCTTTTCAATTCTCCACTTATTACTTGAGCAAATATAAATACCTCGACCTAAAATGTTAACATTATGTTGATAACCTAAAATATTTGTTAACAATTTAAATACATTTTGTTAATAGCAAAAACGTAACAGCTTGAAATTTATTGTATTGTGAGTTTTAAAGGGAATAGTAGATTTTGAGTTCGAATATTGTTAATATTCTCTAAATTAAGTAATTCTTTTTTTAAGATGGAATATCAAGTTCTACCAAAATGAATTTTAAATTTATTAAAACCTTGAACTTTATTTCATGACTTTTAAATTTCAATTTTTCAACATATCAATTTCCATTATTAGGTGTGGAATCTGGGTCGGATACTGAACTATTTGTAATTTCCGCTTGGTTTTTAAACTCTCCGCAAACATCGACCGTTACGGTGTATTCTAAGGTAATCGAATCTCCAACCGGCAATACAAAAGCCCCTAAATTCCAATCTAAAGCTCTTGTGCCAGCATTAAATGTTACCGTACCTTGACTTGTTACAAAATTAGGATGAGTATAGGTGAAATCACCAGGGATAATATCTCTAACAATAATTGTAGTAGCATCGGATGGACCATCATTTCTCAAGGTAATAGTAAAGGTAATATCGTCACCGACATCTGGCGTTGAATTATCTACGGTCTTTCTTAAGCTTAAATCAGCTTCACAATCTTGAATGGTTAAAATAACAGCTGTTCTTGAAGCACTCTCGCAATTCGTAGTATTATCTGTACTACCTGCATAATAGGTAATTGTCCCGACGGCATTTAATATTGGGTTCGCCACAATATTACCTCCAGTGGCTGCATCATACCAAACAACACTCGATCCTCCAGGAGCTGTTGCAGTAGCTGTAAGCGTTTGTGTTGGAATTGCAGCACATTCAGTTTGATTTCCTCCACTAACAGGAGCAACAGGAAGTGGGTTTTCCGTAAGTACTATTGCTGTTCTTGTGGCACTTGTGCAACTACTAACAATAATTCTGGTTTCTGCATAATAAGTACCCGGACCAGATGGTGTATATGATGTATTTCCTGACAATAATAATGTACCACCGCTCGGTTGGTCATACCAATCTACGGTTTCGCCGACTCCAACACTGGCAGTTAACGTAGGAATAGATTCTCCAGCACAATAGGATTCATTGCCACCGCTTGTTGGTGCATCTACTACTGGACAATTACAATTTGGTGCTGTAATATCTAAAGTATTTGTACACGTATCTGCATCTTCTGCGGTTAAAGTAATATTAGTACCAGAACTTATATTAGTTATGTTCCATATATTACCAGAAGTATTTGTTACTGTTCCAGAGGTACTTGTTACCGTTCCGCTACTAACTGTAACTTCAACGGAATACGTTAATAAATCTAACGAACAAGTAGGCCCATTAGATATATTAATGATTGGAGCTTGTTCGGTCACGGTTACCGTAGCGGTATCATTGCCCGTACACGGTGCTGTTGCAGTTACCGTATAGGTGTAAACCAATCCAACATTCGACCAGGTGCCTCCTGCATCCGGGGTACCGCCCAACTCTGCAAATAATTCTGCATCGGTCGGGGCAGTTCCTTCACAGACCGTCAACGTTCCGTTCGTGCCCGCATCCGGCTGAGCTTGTTCGGTCACGGTTACCGTAGCGGTATCATTGCCCGTACACGGTGCTGTTGCAGTTACCGTATAGGTATAGACTAATCCTGAGTTCGTCCATGTTCCTCCTGCATCTGGAGTGCCTCCTAACTCTGCAAATAATTCTGCATCGGTTGGGGTTGTGCCTTCACATACGGTTAATGTACCATTGGTGCCTGCATCAGGTTGTGCTTGTTCGGTTACGGTTACTGTAGCGGTATCATTGCCCGTACACGGTGCCGTAGCTGTTACGGTATAGGTATAGACTAATCCTGAGTTCGTCCATGTTCCTCCTGCATCTGGAGTGCCTCCTAATTCTGCAAATAATTCTGCATCGGTCGGAGTAGTTCCTTCACAGACAGTTAAGGTGCCATTGGTTCCTGCATCAGGTTGTGCTTGTTCGGTAACCGTTACGGTCGCCGTATCATTACCCGTACACGGTGCCGTAGCTGTTACGGTATAGGTATAGACTAATCCTACATTGGTCCATGTTCCTCCTGCATCTGGAGTGCCTCCTAATTCTGCAAATAATTCTGCATCGGTCGGAGTAGTTCCTTCACAGACAGTTAAGGTGCCATTGGTTCCTGCATCAGGTTGTGCTTGTTCAGTAACCGTTACGGTCGCCGTATCATTACCCGTACACGGTGCCGTAGCTGTTACGGTATAGGTATAGACTAATCCTACATTGGTCCATGTTCCTCCTGCATCGGGAGTACCTCCTAATTCTGCAAATAATTCTGCATCTGTTGGCGTTGTGCCTTCACAGACAGTTAAGGTGCCATTGGTTCCTGCATCAGGCTGTGCTTGATAGGTCACCGTTACCGTTGAAGTATCATTGCCTGTACAAGGGGCAGTTGCCGCTACTGTATAGGTATAACTTGTAATGCCTGGGGCTAGTGCCGGACTCCATGTACCGCCAGCATCCTCGCCGGTAATGGCAGCATTCAATTGGGCTAAGGTAGCCGTATCACCTGCACATAAATCTAACGTACCATTCGTTCCTGCATCAGGTTGTGCTTGAATAGTAAGTAAAACCTCATCTGAAGTTACTGTGCCACAACTAAATGCACTATCTGTTATAATTACACGATATTGGTAATTATGATACGTTTGTGGTGGAGTTGTTAAATTTAAAATTGGTCCATTGACATTACTATAAACAACTCCATTACTTAAATTAGTAAATGTAGATCCACCATTAGTACTTACTTGCCATTGATAGGTTAAATTTAACCCCGTTGCTGTAACAGAAAAGCTAGCATTTTCACCAAAACAAATAGGATCATCGGCTGGCTGATTCGTAATTACTGGTGTAGCTCCGGCTTCTTGAAAATCGTAAGTGGTATTTCCATTTCCATCGGCTGGAGTGGTGTAGCCATCGGAACCACTTGTAATTAGCCCATTAGAATCTACAGTTATTGATGCTGGGCCAAGTATTCCATCATTATTGTCATCAGTAAAGCCAGCTTCATCTACATCATTACATAAATCATTATCTGAATCTAAATCTAAAAAATCTCTATTATCAGTACCATCAGTATTTGTAACTGTATAATTTAAGTTGCCACTATCTGCAGAAGTTTCAACAGTATTAAAAACCCCATTTGAACCAATATTGGCTGCAGTTATTCCATCAATAATTCCATTATTATCGGAATCATTTACTGCAGATACATTTATAGCTCCACTTTCGATAATATCATAAATACCATCATTGTCTGAATCAAGATCTAAACTATTAATAATACCATCTCCATCTGTATCTAGAATACTGACAACTCCATTACTATTTAGGGTAGAACTATTAGCTGCAGCATAATCAGCGTCTTGATAATTAATTATTCCATCAGAATCATCATCTCCGTTCGGGTCTGAACTCAAGCATGAGAAAGGATTAGGCGGAATTATACTTATAGAAAATGATTGAGAATCAGAACTACCAAAATTTGGAAGATTTGAGGAAGTAAAAACTGGTGTTCCATCGACTACAATTTGATAACTTGCTGTTCCATTACTATTTGATCCGCCAGATCTTGCCATTCCATCACCAAAAGAGTCGAAAATATTGAAAGTATAATTTCCAGAAGTTGAAACAATGAAACTTTGAGAGATTAGTTCATCAGAATTTAGATATGGACCACCACTCGCTACTGTACCTAAAGATGGATCAAGTAAAGTCCATGTAGTTTCATTTTCGTCTTGATCTAAATCTATATCTATGGTAATATTAGCTGTAGTAGAGCCTCCGGTTACTGGATCTGTACCACAGTATTCTTGGGTATCAGTAATACCATCATTATCATCATCTAAATCAACATAATCTATTATTCCGTCTCCATCAGTATCATCGCCTACCGTTAGAGTAGCCGTTGTAGAATTATTCAAATCTACACCTTGGTCATTGGAAAAATTAGTGTTATCCAAAGTATTAGTAAAAACACCGTATTCTGTTGTAACTACATCAAAAGTAATAGTACAAGATGTTCCTACGGGAATACTCATACCACTAGCTGTAAAAGTTGAAGATCCAGCTACAGCTGTGATTGTTCCACCACATGATGTACTTGCATTTGGAGTTGGTGCAATAACCATTCCTGGGGGTAAATTGTCAGTTAATGTAGCTCCAGTCATATTAATTCCTCTACTAGGGTTATCTATTGTAATAGAAACTGTAGAGACATCTCCGACTAAATCCACTTGAGCGGGAGAAAAACTTTTTGAAATTGTTGGTAGAACTATTTCGTTAGAAATAACAAATACCCCTCCCCATACACCTTCACTTGTACTACCCAATTGCACAGCTACCGATGTGGCTGAATTAGGCACATATCCTGAGGCATCAAAAATATCTAAATCATATCCCCAATTATATGGTGTAATATTTGGGTTTCTATTAGGGTTATTAGCACCGAAGATTGAAACTGTTCCATTAAATACATTATTAGCCGGGTTACTTGCATCGGTTAAGGCAACCGCATTAAGATTTATAAAATCTCCCGTAGAGGACGCTTCACCATCCATTCCATAATAACCAACTTTAGTTTCAAATGTTCCCAATGATGGGGTTAAAATCCCTGTTACGTTAAACGAGTCTGTAGCTCCAAAACCAAAAAATTGAAAACCATCCCAGACATTTATTCTACGGCTTTGTTCTGTAGGTTCACTGTAAACAACAACTAAAGTCCAGCCTCCATGTGGCCCTGTAAAAGAACTTCCTGTAGCTAAATTTATATCTGCAACAAAATAATTACCAGAACCCGCACCTTGAACAATACTTGTAACTTCTGCAAAAGACATAAAAGTATTCCAACCAGAAAAAGTTGTTGTTTCTTGATTTCTTTGGCTAGCATTTATTGTTGTATAATTTAAAGCACCAGGTTCCATTAATAAAACCTGATCATTGCTCATTCCAGTTGGGTTTGTAATGCCAGAATTAGAAGAATTGTACATTCCTCCCCAATAGAGACCTGCCCATTCTACAGTTGCTCCAACAGGTATTGCTAATAATGAGCTACTCGAGTTTTGTGTTGCAGCTATACCATCTATATCAACATATACCATATTTGCAGATGGATTGTTCGTTTGTGTACCAGCAGCACAGCCAGAACATTGCATACTGGTATTACCTATGGCTTCAAAGTTTCCAACAATATTAATTGCCGTTCTTTCAGAATAACTCCTTGTAGAATTTGAAAGATTACTAACTGTTACTGTAGTCGAAGCTGTGTAGGTAATTCCTGAAGATGTAACTGTAACAGTAAAAATATAGGTGCCTACTGCAAGACCAGTAATTGATGGATCTTCTAATGATGAACTAAAAGTATAGCCATTTGGCCCAGTTCCGGTCCATGCAAATGTATTTGAAGGGTCAGCAGCTCCAGTTCCTGAAGGATTTGCAAAAAGATTTAATGTAGCACCAACAGAAATTGGAGAGTTAGAGCTTGGGTTTACTATTATACTCCCTCCATTAGTATTTAAATCATTAAAACTGTACGTGGCTCCAGCACCTCCGTTACACGAAGAGTATATTGTAGTGTCAATTATCAATCTCTGAGCTGCACTACATGGTGTATCTTCATCTATTACTCCTCCGTTAAGTACAACTGCTGCCCCAGCTGGCAGTGTAAAATCTACATTTACTATCCAGTCAAGTTCACCACCAGTTTCAATTGAAATTAGTTGAGTGTTTAATCGCGAAGTAGCTCCAATATTTAAAAAATCAGTAGTCCCAATTCCATCACCTATTATAACAGAATTGATAGCCTCAGTTAAATCAGAAGTAAGCGTTACAGAAAAGCCTCCTTCTATATAGACATCATTAGTACCTGTTCCTCCTGTTTGGCCAGGATACTCCGTCACAGCTATCCAGGAAGTACCATCAAAATATTCCCATATGGAAACTGTAGTCCAATTACCAGAAGCAATTGATCTATAATCGCCTACTGATTGAGCAAAAATTTGAGTGGTAAACAGTAATAATAAAACAGTAATTAAACCTCCTATTTTATTTTTAAAATTGGTCAAATTGATTTATTTTATATTAATAAGTAATTTTTAGGTCTAAAAATTCAATTAGTATTTATAACTCTTTATCTTACTTTAAAAGCAAATATAAAATCCAACATTCATTTTATTAACATTGTGTTAACAACACATAGGCATTGTTAATAACATTAGTTTTATTGTTGACAATCATAACGATTATCTATTCTTAATATTGTTGCTTTTTTTACGTTTTATTGGCTTTCATAAAATACTTATATTAATGTGTTTTTAAATCAAAAATTTTCTAATTCTTCCTTTTTTAACCTATATTTGCACTTATTTAGAACGAATCTATATAGACAATGATACAAGTATCTGAAATAGCAAAAAAGAAAGTCATTGAATTGATGCAAGATGATGGCTTTGACGCCACTACCGATTTTGTGAGGGTAGGTGTTAAAAGTGGCGGTTGTTCTGGCTTGTCTTACGAACTAAAATTTGACAAAACACAACAAGAAAGCGATAAAGTATTTGAAGATAATTCTATCAAAATCATAGTCGATAAAAAGAGTTTTTTATATCTGGTTGGTACTACCCTTGATTATTCGGGTGGTCTTAACGGGACAGGCTTCGTATTTAAGAATCCTAATGCGAATAGAACTTGTGGGTGTGGGGAGAGTTTTTCACTTTAAAAAATAAGAATGAGTAAATATACAGAGGACGATTTAAAAAAGGAGCTTGAAACCAAAGAGTATGAATACGGTTTTTATACGGATATTGAATCCGATAAATTTCCTGTGGGATTAAACGAAGATGTGGTCAGGGCAATTTCCAAAAAGAAAAACGAACCGGAATGGATGACCGATTGGCGTGTAGAATCTTTTAGAATTTGGGAAAGTATGACCGAACCCGATTGGGCCAACGTTACATACAAAAAACCAGATTTTCAGAATATTAGCTATTATGCCGCCCCAAAGAAAAAACCTGAACTGGAAAGTTTGGACCAGGTTGACCCTGAACTACTAAAAACTTTTGAAAAGCTTGGTATTTCAATTGACGAACAAAAACGATTATCTGGTGTAGCAGTTGACATTGTGATGGATTCCGTTTCGGTTGCTACCACTTTTAAAAAGACATTGGCGGAAAAAGGTATTATTTTCTGCCCCATTTCAGAAGCCATTCAAGAACATCCTGAATTGGTGAAAAAATATTTGGGTTCCGTTGTACCGCAAACAGATAATTTTTATGCCGCTTTAAACAGTGCCGTATTTAGTGATGGTTCTTTTTGCTATATTCCGAAAGGGGTAAAATGCCCAATGGAGCTCTCCACATATTTTAGGATAAATGAAGGTGGTACAGGACAATTTGAACGTACATTGGTTATTGCCGATAAAGGAAGTTATGTGAGTTATTTAGAAGGCTGTACCGCTCCTCAGCGTGATGAAAATCAATTACATGCTGCTGTAGTAGAACTCATTGCCCTTGATGATGCTGAAATAAAATACTCGACCGTGCAAAACTGGTTTCCGGGTGGTAAAGACGGTAAAGGCGGTGTTTTTAACTTCGTTACCAAACGTGGTTTGTGCGAAACCAATGCTAAAATATCATGGACACAAGTTGAAACCGGATCTGCAATTACTTGGAAATATCCTAGTTGTGTGCTGAAAGGCGATAATTCAATTGGTGAATTTTTCTCGGTTGCCGTTACCAATAACTACCAACAAGCAGATACGGGAACAAAAATGATACATTTAGGAAAAAACACGAAAAGTACTATAATCTCCAAGGGAATTTCTGCCGGAAAATCGCATAATTCCTATCGCGGATTGGTACAAGTACATGCCCGTGCCGATAATGCCCGGAACTTTTCGCAATGTGATTCTTTATTGATGGGTAACGAATGTGGAGCACATACTTTTCCATATATAGAAGTAAAAAACAAAACCGCTAAAATAGAACATGAGGCTACTACTTCAAAAATTGGAGAAGATCAGTTGTTTTATTGCAACCAACGTGGTATAGATATGGATAAAGCCATTGCTTTAATTGTAAACGGATTTAGTAAAGAAGTGTTGAACAAATTGCCCATGGAATTTGCAGTAGAAGCACAGAAATTGTTGGAGATTAGTTTAGAAGGATCTGTAGGTTAAATAGATTTTAGAGAAATTTAAGCACTTATTTAAATAGGTATATTAAAATGAAAAAAATTATCTTTTTATTATTGGCAATAAGTATTATTGCTTGTAAGGAACAAAAAAAGGGTGGTGATGGAAGCACCGAAAATACGAAAAACGATTCAATTAAAGTTACTTTGCACGTTTTGGAAGGTGGCACGGTTATAGCCAATAAATTGGAATTATTTTCTGAAGACACTACCTATACAGGGCAATCAAAACAATTTGCTGATGCCTATTATGTAATTCAACATCCCAAAGGAAATTTAATGTGGGATGCTGGTTTGCCCGAAAGTTTGGTAGGTATGGCAGAACCTTTTACAGACCCGAGCGGTGCATTTACGGTTTCTAGAAAAGATTCGTTAAAAAACCAACTAAAAGCCATTGGTTTAACGGTTGATGATTTTAAATACATAGCTTTATCGCATTCACATTTTGACCATGTGGGTCATGCCAATGCTTTGAAAAATACCACTTGGTTGGTGCAAGAAAACGAATACGATTTTTTTACCAGCGATTCCGCTAAAACAAAACAAGCGGATATCTATAAAGCTATTAAAGATTTAAATAATGTTCAAAAACTAAATGGCGATTATGATGTTTTTGGAGATAGCACGGTAGTGATAAAATCCATGCCCGGCCACACCATTGGGCATCAAGTATTATATCTTGATCTTGCTTTGGAAAGGCCTGTTTTATTAACGGGCGATCTATATCATTTTGAAGAAAACAGAACACATAAAAGGGTTCCAATGTTCAATTACGATATTCCTTTGACTAAAAAAAGCATAGAGGCTTTTGAATCGTTTGCTGCCGAAAAAAATGCCGATGTTTTTATACAACATTCACAAAAAGATTTTGAACGCTTAAAATCATTATTAAATAATTAAACCTAATGGTAGAGGACATTAATTACGTATTCCTTGCACTTTTAATTAGCCTGCAATATTTAGGTTTTGAACCGAATTTTTATCAATTCTCCGTAGATTATACTGAGATTGACGGAATACAACAGCCTGGCGTAGTTGCTAATCTTATACCCTTAGAGGATAGTGAAAATGAGTGGTCGATTTCATCAGGAAATAATAAAATTGATTTAAAAGTAACCGATGATAAGATAGCCGATCTTAGAAATGGGAAATGGCATTTTACAGATTTTAAAGAAATTGATTTTAACCGATTTAAAAAAGAAAAAGATACCGTTTTTGACATGAAAAAGAAAGCACTAATTGCTGTTTCTAAACATAATGACACATTGAAGTTTAAAATGCTCGAAAATTCAGCATATAAATCAATAAAAATCTATACTAATAAATAATAAAGACCATAATTAAAATTACATGCTTAAAATAGATAATTTACATGCCGTAATAGACGATAAAGAAATTCTAAAAGGAATTAATTTAGAGGTAAAGGCCGGAGAAGTTCATGCCATAATGGGGCCTAACGGATCTGGCAAAAGTACCTTGGCTTCTGTTATTGCAGGCAAAGAAGAGTTTGAAGTGTCCGAAGGGAGTATTATGCTAAATGGAGAGGATCTTGACGATTTTGCACCTGAAGAAAGAGCTCATAAAGGGATTTTTCTTTCGTTTCAATATCCTGTAGAAATTCCCGGTGTTTCGGTTACCAATTTTATTAAAACAGCCATTAACGAAACCAGAAAAGCAAATAAACAGGAAGATTTGTCGGCAAAAGACTTACTTAAAAAAATTCGTGAAAAAGCGGAACTTTTAAATATTGATCGAAAATTTTTATCGCGTTCGTTGAACGAAGGTTTTTCCGGTGGAGAAAAAAAACGCAATGAAATTTTTCAAATGGCAATGTTAGAGCCCAAATTAGCAATATTGGACGAAACAGATTCTGGTTTGGATATTGATGCTCTGAAAGTAGTTGCCAATGGCGTAAACAAACTAAGAAGTAAGCACAATGCCGTTATCGTAATTACTCATTACCAACGTTTATTAGATTATATTGTTCCTGATTTTGTTCATGTGCTGCACGAAGGTAAAATTGTGAAGTCAGGTGGTAAGGAATTGGCCTTAGAACTTGAAGAAAAAGGGTATGATTGGGTGAAATAAAAAAGCCCCTCCCTTGCCCTCCCCCTTTTGGGAGGGAATTGATTACGCATTAAAATATAAATAAGATAAATTTTTAAATCTTAAATTTTCATGAGTTTAAAAGAACAACTAATAACTTCATTCTTGGTTTATGAAGATAAAATAAGCGGAGAGGCTGATGGTAAAATTCAAGATATTCGCTCAGAGGCTTTCAGCCGCTTTGAAGAGATGGGGTTTCCAACAAAAAAAGACGAGGAATGGAAATACACATCGTTAAAACCGATTCTAAAACACAACTATAAGATTTTTCCGAAAATAGAATCCGCAATTGAATTTAAGGAAGTAAAAAAATACTTTTTGCACGAAATAGATACTTATAAAATTATATTTGTTGATGGTGTATATAGCTCATTTTTATCAGAAACCACACATGATGGCTTTGATATTTGTTTGCTTTCAGCTGCTCTTTCGAAGCCAAAGTACAAAATGGTTATTGACCATTATTTTAATACAATCGCTAAAAAAGAAGACAGTATTACATCATTAAATACTGCCTTTTCTAAAGAAGGTGCGTATATCAATATTCCAAAAAATACTATTGTACCAAAACCAGTTCAAATTATCCATTTCTCAACGGGAATTGAAACAGAAGTTTTACTTCAACCTCGTAATCTAATTGTAGTTGGTGAAAATTCACACGTACAAATTGTGGAGCGTCACCAAAGTTTAAATGAAAATGTAGTGTTGACCAATTCCGTTACTGAAATTTTTGCCAACAAGCGTGCGATTGTTGATTATTACAAAATTCAAAATGACCAGAAAACGGCTTCATTAATTGATAATACTTATGTAAGACAAGCCCAGCAAAGTGTAGCTTCAGTAAATACATTTTCGTTTGGTGGTAACTTAACTCGAAATAATTTAGAGTTTTATCAAAAGGGAGAGCATATTACTTCTAACCTTAATGGGATAACTATTATTGAAGAGAAACAACTTGTTGATAATCACACTCTTGTAAATCATGAATTTCCAAATTGTGAAAGTCACGAATTGTATAAAGGTATTTATTTTGATACCTCAACAGGTGTCTTTAACGGAAAGGTTATAGTTAAAAAAGAAGCTCAAAAAACCAATGCCTATCAACAAAATGATACAATTCTAATTGATGACAAAGCTTCCATAAATGCAAAGCCCCAGTTAGAGATTTTTGCTGATGACGTAAAATGTTCGCACGGCTGTACTATTGGCCAATTAGATGAAGATGCCCTGTTTTATCTTCGTTCACGCGGAATTCCTAAAAAAGAAGCCAATGCTTTACTGTTATATGCTTTTGCGAACGACGCTCTACAAAAAATTAAAATTCCCGAGTTAAAAACAAGAATCACAAAGATTATTGCTAGTAAATTAGATGTTAATTTAGGGTTTGAAGTTTAACCCCCTCCCCAGCCCTCCCCGAAGGGAAGGGAGTTTCATTTGTTGGTGTTTTTTTGACAACATGTAAGTCTTTGTACTGTACTTAATTCTTAATACTACTTAAAATCTCCTTCAGAAAAGTATTAAAGTCAAAGGCATTATCGTTATTGGTCAATCCCATTCTTACAATAACCAAATCTTTCGAGGGGATTATAAAAACACGTTGCCCCTGGTAACCATTGGCAGAGTACAAATCTTTTGGAGCATCAGGATATTTTCCACCAGCATTGAGCCAAAAATGTCCGCCATATTGACCGTTTGAACCATTTGTGGGCGTTTTAACATAATCGGACCACGATTCTTCAAAAAGTTGCTCGCCATTCCAATTGCCTTTATGCAAGTAAAGTAATCCAAATTTTGCCCAATCGCGGGTAGTAGCCCATCCGTACGATGAACCGACGTAATTACCTTTCATATCCGCTTCGATTACCATTGAGTGCATTCCTATTTTATCAATCAACGCGGAATACCAAAAGTCTAAATATTCTTGATGTGTACTGAATTGTTTTCTTAAAATTCCAGAAAGTAAATTAGAGGTTCCGGAGGAATAATTCCACACTTCGTTAGGTTTGCCAATCAGCCCTTTTTCTTCTTGAATTTTAGTCATATCATCTGTTAAAAATAACATTTTGGTAACATCAGAAATTTTTTCATAATCTTCCTCCCATGCCAATCCGCTGTTCATTTGTAATAGGTTATTAATAGTAATGCTTGCTCTTTCATCATCTTTCCAACTTTCTATGGGAGCTTTATCGTTAATATTGAGTTTACCCTGCTTCTGAAGGATTCCAAAAATTGTTGACGTGATGCTTTTGGTCATAGACCAACCCAATAATTTGGAATTTTCATCAAATCCTTCAGCATATTTTTCAGCAACAATTTCGTCTTTATAAACCACCAAAACAGACCTGGTTTGTTTTAACTTATTATTATTGAACATACTATCAACAGCAGTTTGCAAAAGATTATAATTTATATTTTCAAAAACAGTATCTTTTTGCTCGGCATCTCCATACGGAAAAGGTTTGCCATTATCAGTAAAATTGCGTTTTGGAATTAAAAAAGTTTGATTTTCATCTGCATCCTTTGGTACTAATACAGCACCTAAACCTTCTCTGTAAATAGCTTTTCGGGTCAACAGCCCATAAACCGAAGCCGTTGCCGATTTTTCTTGTAAATCAACTTTATCATCAGCAATGTTGATCGGTGTAAATCCGTTATCGACTGAATCAGTAAACTCAACTGATCGTTCAGCTAAAAATACCGATGAGGCCATATCCTTGGCTGAGTATCCCGCAATAATATTCAATCGGGGATAGTTGGTATAAACAGCATAGGCAAGAGCCAATAAACCAAGTAAAAAGATGTATTTTAATGCTTTTTTCATGTATTAATATTTATTGTTTTTCAACGAACATCCCGACGCTTCGGGACTGTTCGCAAATTGTCATTCCCTTAGGTGATAAAACTTTCAACATGTTCGTTTCATTACTTTGGAGAAGATTTTTTTGAATTTTGAACAAATATAGATTAATCAGACTAATTACTAGTTTGTTTTGTAATTTTGTAAGCTCACTTGAAATGATATGTTAGACATCCAAAAAATTAGGGCTGATTTTCCCATTTTACAACGTAAAGTTAACGGTTACCCTCTAGTTTATTTTGATAACGCCGCCACTTCGCAAACACCGCAAGTTGTGATTGATGCAATTGTTGATTATTACAGTAATTATAATGCCAATATTCATCGCGGAGTACACACGTTGAGCCAAGAAGCTACGGATGCCTATGAAAAGGCAAGACATAAGATTCAAGATCATTTTAATGTTAAGTACGCTCATGAAATTATTTTTACTTCGGGCACAACGCATGGTATTAATTTAGTGGCTAACGGATTTTCTTCATTATTAAATAAAGGAGATGAAATTATTGTTTCTGCTTTAGAGCATCATTCTAATATTGTACCATGGCAAATGCTATGTGAGAGAACAGGCACCATTTTAAAGGTAATTCCGATGAATGATAATGGTGAATTAATAATGGACGTGTATGAGGATTTACTTTCAACTAAAACCAAATTGGTTTTTGTAAATCATATTTCAAATGCCCTTGGAACGATTAATCCCATAAAAGAAATCATTCAAAAAGCCCATGAAGTGGGTGCCGCTGTTTTAATTGACGGAGCACAAGCGGTACCACATATCAAACCTGATTTGCAAGCATTAGATGCCGATTTCTATGTAGCCTCTGCCCATAAAATGTGCGGCCCAACGGGCGTTGGGTTTCTATATGGAAAGGAGGAGTGGCTTAACAAGCTTCCACCCTACCAAGGCGGTGGCGAAATGATAGCAGAAGTTTCTTTTGAAAAAACTACGTATGCCGATCTGCCACATAAGTTTGAAGCGGGCACACCCAACGTTTGTGGTGGGATTGCCTTTGGTGTAGCCATTGATTATATGAACAGTATTGGCTTTGAAAACATAGCTAATTATGAAAATGAATTACTTAATTATGCGACTGAAAAATTATTAGCCATTGACGGATTAAAAATCTACGGTCCCGACGTCTCGGGAGCTGCTAACAAAACTTCTGTAATTTCTTTTAATATTGAAGGTATCCATCCGTATGATATTGGCTCTATTGTAGATAAATTAGGTATTGCAGTTAGAACAGGGCACCATTGTGCCCAGCCCATTATGGATTTCTTTAATATTCCGGGAACAGTACGTGCTTCTTTTGCTTTTTATAATACGAAAGAAGAGATTGATAAATTGGTTGAGGCTGTGATTAAGGCTAAGGGGATGTTGAGTTAACTACTTCCGACCAAAATCCGCAGGAATCTCTCCCCATGCTTTAGTTTCCCATTTTAAAATTGGTGTGTTATATTTATTTCCCTTTAACCACTTTTCGGCCCGTTTAATCATATCAAATAAAGGTTTGTTTTCATCCGTAATTTGTAAATTGGTGCGGCATTGCCCTTTTTTTACCCAACTCATGGCAATTTTAGAATCGGAATAAATGGGTAAGTCAATCTTTTTTTGTTTTAAATAGCCCAATCCGTGTACCAAAGCCAAAAATTCGCCGATATTGTTTGTACCTTTTTCAAAAGGCCCTTGTATAAATAATTGTGATCCAGAATGGGTTTCTACACCTCGATATTCCATTTTTCCGGGGTTGCCACTGCAAGCAGCATCAACTGAAATAGAAGGAACAATCGGTTTTCCTATTCGTTTTAATTCCGCTTCTGAAAGTTTTACCTTTTTTGTGTCTTTGCCTTTGTAGTCTTCGTAATTTCCTTGAAAAGCTTTCTCGGCTTCTTCTTTTGAAGTGAAGGATTTATATTCAGCACCCACAAATCCGTCAATTTGTTTTTTACAGGTATTCCAAGATGTGAAAACTCCTGTTTTTTTACCTTTCCAAACTACATAAAACTTTTTTTTTGCCATTTTTAATTTTCTTAGCTGAATCCTAATGTTTTATATTATTTTTTCATTTTTTCCATTGATGGAAAAACGAAACAAAAAAATCTAGACTGATTTTAAGTTTCTACAATTCTTGCTTGATTTTCATACCGCACCACCCAGACCGCTCTGCTCTTTGGGTGGCTTCCTAAATCCAATTCAAAAATCAATTTGATTTGTTACGAAACTTAAAATAGGTCTTTCAACAAAAACTATAACTAGATGTCAACAGAAACAGCTTAACTAATAATCAATTTTTAAGAATAGTTTCCTCAATGACTCTCGGAAAATGCTCATATTCCAATTGATGAACTTTTTGGGCAACATTTTCAAAAGTATCTTTTTCACCGACAGATACTTTTGCTTGAAAAATAATGGCTCCCTCATCATAATTTTCATTTACGTAATGGATGGTTATCCCTGTTTCTTTTTCCTTGTTGGCAACTACGGCTTTATGCACGTTGTCTCCGTACATACCCTTTCCGCCATATTTTGGTAATAAAGCTGGATGAATATTAATAATTTTATCCACAAAGGCATTGATAATATTTTCTGGTATTTTCCATAAAAATCCTGCTAATACAATATAATCGGCTTCCTTTTTTAAAATATCCAGGACTTTATCCGTTTTAAAAAAATCATCTCTGCTAAAACTTGATCTTTTGATATTCAATCTTTTAGCCCGATCCAACACTTTGGCATCCTTCTTGTTTGAAAGCACTTGTGTTATGGTTATAACATTGTTTTTTTGAAAATACTTGATTATATTCTCGGCATTGGTTCCGGAGCCTGAAGCCAAAATTGCAATTCTCTTCATTATTAAAATGTAAAACTATATCACAAAAAAAAGAATTATTATTAACAAATACTGTGGAATAATTTAAAAGTTAAACAATTTTTTTTAAATTAGTCCTCATATTTTTGTGGCGAATAGGATATTTAACGTAAAGTTTCATATTTTTGCCACAAATTAAATTAAAAATTAGAAAAATTATGTCAGACATTGCATCAAGAGTAAAGGCTATTATCGTTGACAAACTAGGCGTTGACGAAAATGAAGTAACTAATGAAGCTAACTTTACTAACGATTTAGGAGCAGATTCTTTAGATACCGTAGAGTTAATCATGGAATTTGAAAAAGAATTTGATATTCAAATACCAGACGATCAAGCAGAAAACATTGGTACTGTTGGTCAAGCAATCAGCTATATAGAAGAAGCTAAAAAGTAATCTAACGATACTTTAATATAGGCTACGAGCAACACTTTTAGTGATTTGCTCGTAGTTTTTATAATCACTAATCTATATCCTTCACATTCACATGGAATTAAAACGAGTAGTTGTAACTGGACTAGGGGCTTTAACACCAATTGGTAATACTGTTGACGCCTACTGGGAAAATCTAGTAAATGGCGTAAGTGGTGCCGCACCTATTACTCATTTTGACGCAACAAAATTCAAAACTCAGTTTGCATGTGAAGTCAAAAATTTTAATCCTACAGATTTTATCGATAGAAAAGAGGCACGTAAAATGGATAAGTTTACGCAATATGCCATGGTAGCTTCTGATGAAGCTATTTCAGATTCAGGATTAGATTTAGAAGCTATTAACAAAGAACGTGTTGGCGTAATTTGGGGAGCGGGTATTGGTGGTCTCGAAACCTTTCAAGATGAAGTTTTAAATTTTGGAAGCGGAGATGGTACACCTAGGTTCAACCCTTTCTTTATCCCTAAAATGATTGCAGATATTGCCCCAGGTAATATCTCTATCAAAAACGGTTTTATGGGACCGAATTATACCACGGTTTCTGCATGTGCATCTGCTGCCAATGCCATGTTCGATGCGTTAAACTATATTCGTTTAGGGCATTGTGATGTAATTGTTACCGGTGGTAGCGAAGCTGCTGTAACTATGGCAGGAATGGGCGGATTTAACGCTATGCACGCTCTATCAACCAGAAATGACAGCCCTGAAACGGCTTCCAGACCGTTTGATGCAACCAGAGATGGCTTTGTATTGGGCGAAGGTGCCGGAGCTATTGTTTTAGAAGAATATGAATACGCAAAAGCTAGAGGAGCCAAAATTTACGCCGAAGTTATTGGTGGAGGTTTATCTTCTGATGCTTATCACATGACAGCTCCACATCCGGAAGGTAAAGGTGTAATTGTTGTGATGAGGAATTGCTTGGAAAATTCAGGATTAAAACCTGAAGAAGTAGACGCAATAAATACCCATGGAACTTCTACTCCATTGGGTGATGTAGCTGAACTAAAGGCGATAAAAGAGGTATTTGGCGATCACGCAAAAAATATCAATATCAACTCTACAAAATCCATGACAGGACATTTATTAGGTGCTGCAGGAGCTGTTGAAGCCATTGCATCTATTTTATCCATAGAGCATGGAATTGTACCTCCTACTATTAATCACACTACGGTGGATGAAAATATCGATCCGAATCTAAATTTAACCCTTAACAAAGCTCAGAAAAGAGATGTTAAAGTGGTTATGAGCAATACGTTTGGTTTTGGTGGACATAACGCCTGTATTGTTTTCAAAAAGCTTGAGGCTTAATCATTATAATGAGTTTTATTAGTAACATCTTAAAATCTCGCTCTGAACAAGACGAGATGTTCTTGGCTACAATACGAAAAATAATAGGCTTTAGACCTAACGATCTTAAATACTACAGAAAAGCCTTTACACATAGTTCAGTAAAAAAAACCACTAAAACCGGTAAGCCACTTAATTATGAAAGATTGGAATTTTTGGGCGATGCCATTTTAAGCTCAACAATAGCCATATATTTATTTAAAGAAATACCAATGGGTTCAGAAGGAGATTTGACCCAATTGCGTTCTAAAATTGTAAGTAGAGAGCATTTAAATGAAATTGGAAGAGATTTAGCTTTAATCAATTTAATTGAAAGCAACGTGCCCAAAAAGAACTTTGGTGATAATGTTCACGGTAATATGTTCGAGGCATTGGTTGGTGCCGTTTTTTTGGATAAAGGCCACGAAGCCTGCCATAAATTTATAAACAGAACGGTAATAGAACCTTATGTTGACATTGAACGTTTAGAAGGTAAAATTACCAGTTACAAAAGTGTATTGATAGAATGGAGCCAAAAAGTTAAAAAGCATATTAATTATGAAGTTTATGAAGATACTGGCAATGATACCATAAAGCATTTTAGCGTAAAATTATTTATTGACAACAAAATTCTTTCTAAAGGAAGGGCTACATCGAAGAAAAAAGCCGAAGAAATAGCTTCAAAACGGGCGTATTATAGACTACAAGATATCATTTCTATTTAATTTTCGACCAAATATTACTATAACGATTTCGTTAAAACTTTCTCTTTTTTATAAAACAATCGTTATTTTCGCATAAATTGTTTTGTTTATGACTAAAGTGCTTACATTGGGGTTTGAGTTTGAACATGATTATACCTTAATAGCCATTAACAGTACTTTAGAAGATTATAGACTGGCATATTTTCTAAACCGAGAATTTAAAATAAAGCTCAATTGCCAACCTGAAGGGCTTACGTTCAAAGATAAAAACTGTACATTTACTTTTTATGATTATGAATGTAATTCCAGTTTTAGCTCATGGTCATTACTGGCCAACAAACACATTTATACATCTGTTAATGTTAACGAAAATGATTTGTTCAAAGAAGAATCTAAAATAAATTATTTGATTAACGAAAAAAAAGAAATCGATTATTTTCTAAAAATCAATGGAGAATCAGGTTTAGACAAATTTGAGCTCACAAAAAAAGTGAAAAATATAAGAGGAGTAATAACTTCTTACAATATCGATCCAAAAACTTTAAAATCTAAAGATTATTTAATATTTTAATATATGCGAAATCGTAAAAAAACAAAAATAGTAGCCACCTTGGGTCCAGCCTGTGATACTTATGAAATTATTGAAGAAATGATGACCGTTGGGGTTAATGTTTTTAGAGTAAATTTTTCTCATGCCAATTACGAAAATGTTACTGAGAAAATAAAAATGATAAGAGAAATAAATAAAAAATTAGACTATAATGTAGCTATTCTGGCAGACTTACAAGGACCTAAATTAAGGGTTGGCGTAATGGCTGAAAAAGTAAAACTAAAGAAGGGTGATCAATTTATTTTTACTACCGACAAATGTGAAGGTACTCAAGAAAGAGCCTATATGACCTATCAACAATTTCCGCAAGATGTTAAACCAGGGGAAAATATTTTAGTTGATGACGGTAAACTATTATTTAAAGTTATAAGTACAAATGGTAAAAATGAAGTACTTACCGAGGTTTTACGTGGCGGCAAACTAAAATCTAAAAAAGGTGTAAATCTACCTAATACTAACATTTCACAACCCGCTTTAACTGAAAAGGATAAAAAAGATGCCTTGTTTGCCATTAAAATGAAGGTGGATTGGATCGCACTTTCTTTTGTGAGACATGCCGATGATTTAAAAGAATTAAGAGCATTAATCACAGAACATTCTGATTTTAGAATTCCTATTATGGCTAAAATCGAAAAGCCGGAAGCAGTAACTAGAATTGCCAGTATAACTCCCCATTGTGATGGATTAATGGTTGCCAGAGGCGATTTAGGAGTTGAAGTTGACATGGAGAAAGTCCCTTTAATTCAGAAAAAATTAGTGATTCAGGCAAAAAAGTCAAGAATACCGGTAGTAATTGCTACCCAAATGATGGAAACCATGATTACCAATCAAGTGCCAACAAGAGCTGAAGTGAACGATGTTGCTAACTCGATTATGGATGGTGCCGATGCCGTAATGCTTTCTGGAGAAACATCTGTAGGTGAATTTCCTGTAGAAGTAATCCAAAAAATACGATCTATTATAGAAAACGTTGAAGATTCACCGTTAATTTCACGTTCCGAGTCTTTTATAAGAAGTGTCAACGATCGTTTTATCTCTAAAACTATATGCTATCAGGCCGCAAAAATGGCAGATGATATAGGAGCCACAGCAATAACCACTCTGACCAACAGCGGTTATACCGCATTTCAAATTTCTGCATGGAGACCAAAAACCCATATCATGGCGTTCTCAGACAATAGAAGAATTTTAGCTATGCTCAATTTATTGTGGGGGGTAAAAGCTCATTTCTATGATAAAATGAAAAGTACCGATGACACCGTAGAAGATATTAACCAAATGGCTGTGGACAAAAGATATGTAAAAGCAGGAGATTTTGTGATTAATTTAACCTCTATGCCCGTAAAAGCTAAAGGAATGGTAAATACGTTAAGGGTGAGTCAGATTGAGTAAGTCAGGAGACAGGAGACGGAAGACGGGAGTGAAAATAAGTACGAGATTAGAGGTACGAGAAATGTGAAGACCGAAGACGGAAAGCAAAAGTTTGAGGTGCTAAAAATTGATTGACGAGTAATGAATGTTGACTAACGGTTTCAGAATTTAAAAATCAAAGCTCGTTAATCAGAATAACTCAACAACCCATTAACTTAATAACTCACTATTTAATGAAAAAAGTCTTTCTTGGAATCATCATCGCGGTTGTGTTCTTTTTTGTGTTTAGGTACTGTGAAAACAAAAAGGATGACAAGGCCATTTTGTACGAAAATTCCATGTTGATACAAGAACAGATTAAAAATGTTGGTAAGCTCATTGTAACTGAAGGTCATTTTAGTGAAGTATTTAATTATAAAAATTCAAAAGCCTTATTTACGGATTATTTTACTGCCGATAAAAAAGCATTGGTTGTTGTAAATGCCGATGTAACCATTTCTTATGATTTAAGTAAGATTGAATATAAGATTGACGAAGCCACCAAAACACTTCAAATAATTAGTATTCCAAAAGAAGAGATCTCTATCAGTCCCGATTTAGAATATTACGATATCCAGGCGGATTATTTTAATCCGTTTGAAGCCAAAGATTATAATGATATCAAAGAAACCATAAAAACATCTTTGATTAAAAAATTGCAAAAATCCGATCTGCAAAAAAATGCTAAAACAAGGTTGTTAGAGGAATTGACCAATTTTTATGTGCTGACCAATTCATTGGGGTGGACATTAAAATATGAAGAAAATACGATTATGAAGAAGGAAGAACTTTTTGAGTTGGAACTGTGAAAATTAGTTGACTATAACCCCGAAAGGGCTTAAAGCCCTTTCGGGGTTAGTCTCTCCTTTTTTATCAAATTTAAAGCCTAAATTACCTTTTTCATATCCTTTTCCAACAACTCAACCCCGTCTTTGATTAAATGAGCTATTTCCTTATTTTCAGCTAAGGTTTCCAAATAATTAATCAAGTTTCTTTTAAGCTGAGAGTTTTCTTCATAAACCAGTTCGGCAATTTCTAAAGGCAACAACCAATCGCTAGGATATTCTAACTTTAACAGGATAAATATTTCTTCTAACCTAATGTGATTGAGTTTTCCTTTTTCTCTCATCTTTCTTACTTCCTGGTACAAGCCATGTAGCTTTTTATCTTTTTGGGCATAGGTTATTTTATGTGTTTTTTCTTTCGGAGGCTCAAAAATCAATCCGAAATTTTCCGCATCGGCTACTCCAGAATATGCCGAGACCACTTCTTTACCAACTGCCATATCATAAATTCCCCAGTCAGGGTGAAACAAGAGCTTGTCCTTATGTTTAACAGTGCAATTTTTAAATGAAATCAAAATAATTTTACCCTGTAGGTTTCGTTTGCCCGTAATAATTTCGCCAGTTACAGAAATCTGTCCTTCAAATTTTAGACTCACTACTTTTCCCTCGTAAATACCGTAAGCCTCTAAATCTGTGGGTGACATATCTTCAATGGCAATGTTTATGCCTTTTAGTTTACCAACTGGCGAACCAAACCCGTCAGCATGATGTGTTTTACTGTGCCCAATAAGTTCTTTGTTTTTATACGCCAAGGCAGTTGGTCCAATGGTTTTAAAATAAACAGGTTTGTTGTTTTCATCTGAGATAACCTCATCAAAATTACCGGAAATTTGTATGCCCGTGCTTAATTCTATTGTTCCTAGGTTTTTAGAATCTATCAATTTTTTTATACCCATTAACCCACCATTTCGCAATGCCATTTTATTGGCATATTCTTCCAACACCATACTTAAATGGGCAAAATCTGGGGTTACAAACAATTGCGGTTGTGGCTTTGTAATGTCGAAATCGGTGTCGGCAGCTTCAATTGTATAGGGTACTTTTTTAACATTTTCGCTCATACACCATTGGCTCTCGCCTATGGAAGATAACAATCCCGCACCATAAATTTTAGGATTTTCCAAGGTGCCGATCAATCCGTATTCTACCGTCCACCAATGCAAGTTTCTAATCTTTGCCATTTCGCTCAATTCGGTCATACTCTTGGCTACTTCGGCAACTTTTTTATCGGCTTTAGCAATGTCCTTTTTATTGGTATTTGGGTCTTCTTTTATAATGGATAAATGCCTAATTGCTTCGTACAGTTCATAATCTTTGCCCGATGAAATGGCTTTGCTACCAATTTCGCCAAAACGTCTTAAATACTCGGCATATTCAGGGTTTGCAATAATTGGGGCATGGCCTGCCGCTTCATGAATTATATCAGGTGCAGGAGTATATTCAATATGGTCAATAGTCCGAATATCAGCGGCAATTACCAACGCGTTGTATGCCTGAAATTCCATAAAAGCATTGGGTGGTATAAATCCGTCCACCGAAACCGCAGCCCAGCCCAACTCTTTTAATATCCGATTCATGCCTTGCATTCTTGGAATAGTATCAACAGAAATTCCGGCTTTAGCCAAGCCCGGAATGTACGATTCGTGAGCCACTTTAGCCAAATAATCAATGTTTTTTCGCATAACGTAACGCCATACTGCCTGATTTTGAGCGGTATATTCGTTATAAGGCTGTCGTATTACAAAAGATTGCAAGTGTTTTGGCAATCTGGCAATTATTTTGTTGGATTTAAAGTTCATCTCTACTATTTGCAATTCATGAATGTAAAGTTAATGATTTTAGAACGTAAAATCAGAATCGTTTTTTTAAATTAATCGTATATTTAGTCCGACAAAACAAAAACAAAATTATAATGAGAGGTAGAAGTGGACTCAAAATCAGATTGCTTATTGGTGCAGGTATTATTTTATTTACCTTATTTCAATATTACTCCAAAAGAGAGACAAATCCGTATACGGGCAAAAAACAAAGTATTGCATTAACCGCTGAGGAAGAAATTGCTCTCGGTTTAAAAAGTGCCCCGGCAATGGCACAACAACACGGCGGTTTGTATCCCAGTCAAAAAGATCAAGATATTGTGGACAGGGTTGGTAATGCTCTGGTCAATAATAGTATAGCGAGAGAAACACCATATCGTTACGATTTCCATTTACTAAGAGACCCTGAAACGATTAATGCGTTTGCTTTGCCCGGTGGACAAATATTCATAACCTACGCATTGTATAAACAATTACAAAACGAAGATCAATTGGCAGGGGTTTTGGGTCATGAAATAGGTCATGTAGTGGGCAGACATTCCGCCGAACGCATTGCCAAACAAGGACTAACACAAGGTATAATTTCTGGTGTTTTAGTTGGTGGTGGCGATGGTACCGGACAAATGGCAGCTATGATCGGAAATGTAATCAACATGAAATATGGCAGAGGTGACGAGCTGGAAAGTGATGAATTGGGTGTCAGATTTATGCTAAAGGCAGGCTATCAACCTGAAGAAATGATTGGTGTGATGCAAATTTTAAAAGCTGCTGCTGGACCCAACAGAACACCTGAGTTTCAAAGTACGCATCCTGATCCTGAAAATAGAATTGAGAAGATTAAAGAAGCGATTGAGAAGTATAGGAATTAAAAAGCCCCAGCCTAGCCCTCCCCTCAAGGGAGGGAAATTGGGACGCTAAATATTTTTGAAAAGTAAATATGAGAGGTCGTAATTTTAATGGTTTGGGAGGTCTTTCTGGTCATGCCTCGTCTATGATTACCAGTCTCAAAAATAATTTGAGGCGAAAAAATATTGATAAATTTAAATCTTCAAAGGCTAAAATCGAGTATAAAGAAGGCACTATTGACAAAAAAGCGACACCTGAACAACTAAAAGCAATTAGAGAAAAACTTCAAAAAGAGAATAAGAAAAAACGTATCATAACAATACTTTATTTTGTTATTTCATTTATCATTTTAATGATTTTGCTAAAGGTCATTGTGTTTTAGTAGTAACATTTCCCCTCTTGAGGGTCATGTCCTATGAATTAATATTTTCTAAAATATACCTTCCTTAATCCCTCCAAAGGAGGGAGACTTATTCTGCCAAAATGAAAGATAATCACGTTTTAATAGGAATTCGCATTAAAAATTCATTGTTTCTCAACTCAAAACGACGATATATTTTTTGTTAGGACGTAACTGCTCAAGAAGAGAACTATCCAGCCATAAAAAAATCCCCAACGGAAACCGTCAGGGATTAAACCCGCATTATGCACTAGAAAATTTATTACAGCTCGAAACTACTTAAAAATATACCGCTTTGCTACATTTTTCAATTTAACCTTAGCGGTGCTATGCTAAAATTCATAAAATGCCATATTTTATTGTATTTTCAACCTTCATTACAAAGTTCTAGTACATAATTCGGGTTAAAGGGAAATAAAATAAAAAATTACTTACTGTTTTTTCTTGCTTTCTTTTTATCCTTTTGGGCTTTTAAAGCGGCTTCAATAATTTTATAGGTATCGTGTGCTTTAGAAATTTTAGCATATTTTAAAGCCGTATATCCTTTGTTCGATTTTGCTTTTAAATCGGCTCCGTTTGCAATCAACAGGTTAACAATATCAACCCTATTGTACCTTGCAGCATACATCAAAGGAGTCATTCCAACTGATTTTTCATTAATATCGATCCCTGCTTTAATCATACTTTTAACTGCATCATAATTTCCGGTGGTAATCAATTTACAAAATGTATTTACACTAGTGCTGTAAACAATATCAAGGTTCATTTTGTTGGCTTCAATCTTAGAAGTGTTCTTTTCAACTGAAGCATTTTTAGTAGTGTCTTTAATCGGATTTGCATTTACTGACAATCCGAATACGAGGGCGAATAATAAAATTAGATTTTTCATAATATAATTTGTTTTAAGTTACACTATAAAGACGACAGCTAATTACAATTCGTTACTCCTTTCAGTGCCAATTAACCTAAGTTTAACCGTTTGTTAAAAAAATGTTATGGCTTTTTAAAGTGTGTTAAATCAACTATAACGTTATTTTTATTAATCGTATTCACATGCTAAATTCCCTTTTAAAATCCTTAATTTTGCTGTATCAATTTAGAGACCATGAACAAAAAAGTTATTTTAATAATCCTTGACGGATGGGGAATTACACAAAACCCCAAAGTATCGGCAATAGCACAAGCTAATACGCCTTTTGTAGATGCACTTTTAAAAAATTATCCAAATGCAAGTTTACGTACCGATGGGTTACATGTAGGTCTGCCCGAAGGACAAATGGGCAATAGCGAAGTGGGACACATGAACTTAGGTGCCGGACGCATTGTCTATCAAGATTTAGTTAAAATAAACAAGGCCGTGGAAAACGGTAGCATCGCCAATGAACCTGAATTAAAAAAGGCTTTTACTTATGCGAAAGAAAATAACAAAAATGTCCATTTTGTAGGTTTGGTTTCTGATGGTGGCGTTCATTCGCATATCAGTCATGTTAAAGGATTGGTTACTGCCGCCAATGATTTTGGTTTGCATTCTTATGTACATGCTTTTACGGATGGTAGAGATGTTGACCCGCATTCCGGTAAGGAGTTTATTGTGGATTTAGAAAATCATTTGCAACAAAACAAAGCCCAGTTGGCTTCAATAATTGGTAGATATTACGGAATGGACAGAGATAGACGTTGGGAACGTGTTAAATTGGCTTATGATGCCATGGCAAACGGCATCGGTAAAAAATCACATAATGCTGCCCTATCTATTCAAGAAAATTATGATGATGGTATTACGGACGAGTTTATCAATCCTATAGTTATGGTTGATGATAATGATAATCCAGTTGCCACAATTAAGGAAGATGATGTTGTTATCCTTTTTAATTTCAGAACGGACAGAGGACGACAAATTACAGAAGCTTTATCGCAAAAAGATTTTCCCGAATACAAGATGAAAAAGCTAAACTTGTACTATGTAACCATGACCAATTATGATGACAAATTCAAAAATGTTCATATTATTTACAATAAAGATGATCTCTCCAATACATTGGGAGAGGTTTTAGAAAAACACAATAAAAAACAAATCAGAATTGCCGAAACGGAGAAATATCCGCACGTTACGTTTTTCTTTTCAGGAGGTAGGGAAGATGAATTTGTGGGTGAAAGTCGCCTAATGTGCCCATCTCCAAAAGTTGCCACTTACGATTTACAACCGGAAATGAGTGCCAATGATATTGTTGCGGCAATTTTACCAGAACTTGAAAAACAGGAAGCTGATTTTATCTGTCTGAATTTTGCCAATACCGATATGGTTGGGCATACAGGTGTAATGTCGGCAGCTATAAAAGCAGCCGAAACCGTAGATAAATGTACTGAAAAAATTGTGGAAAGTGCTTTGAGAAACAATTATACTGGCATTATTATTGCAGATCACGGTAATAGTGAAACTATGATTAACGAAGACGGATCACCCAATACCGCACACACCACCAATCCTGTGCCAATTATAATTGTTGATAAGGATATTAAATCGGTTAAAGATGGTATTTTAGCGGATATTGCCCCAACAGTTTTAAAATTATTGGGTATAGATAAACCTACGGTAATGGATAGAGAATCTTTAATTTGATACCTAGTTTAAAGAAATATGAAAAACTTAATTTTTATTGCTGTTTGTACATTCCTATTTAGTGGATATACTTTTGCACAACAAAAAGAAATCATTGCCAAACCAAATTATATAGAAGGAGTTACCTCGCAAGATGCCTTTAAGGATACCCCTTATAACACTTGGTTCAATCGAAACTATGACGGCTATAAACTTGACGAAGCCACTGTTAAAGAAATTAAGAAAAACCTAAAAGGAGTAACCATAAAAGCATTTATGGGAACTTGGTGCGGTGATAGTAGACGTGAAGTTCCTCATTTTTATAAATTGTTAGAATCCGCTGGTTTTGATGAAAGTAACTTAGAAATGATTGGGGTTAATTATGGAAAAAAAACAACTGATAATCTTCAAGAAGGTCTAAATATTATAAGAGTGCCCACCTTTATTTTCTATAAAAAAGATAAAGAAATCGGTAGATATGTAGAATATGCCAGAGAGACTTTAGAAAAAGATATTTTAAAAATCCTTAAAGAAGAACCTTATAAACATTCTTACGATAAAAGCTGATAATTTATTTTTAAATACTAAAATAGCTGGTTTCCAGTTTAGTATTTTGTAGAATAGAATATTGCCTTAAATTTGCATAAATTATAATAACTCTAAATGATTCCAAAGGACCCTTTAATAATTGCAGTTGATTTTGACGGTACAATAGTAGAAGATGCTTATCCTAAAGTTGGTAATCCTAAACTTTTTGCCATAGAAACTTTAAAGGAATTGCAAAAAGATGGACATAGATTGATTCTCTGGACATATCGCTATGGAGAAAGGCTTCAAGAAGCGGTTGATTTTTGTGAAGAAAAGGGAATAAAATTCTATGCGGTAAACAAAAACTATCCCGAAGAAAAATTTCAAGGAAAAGTAAGTCGAAAAATAAATGCCGATCTTTTTATTGATGACAGAAATATTGGTGGTATGTTAGGATGGGGCGAAATCTACAAGATCATAAAAAACAACCCCAATGCCGAAGTTCCTAAAAAGAAAAAAAAGAGTTTTTGGAGGTTTTGATAAAACGAACCTATCCTAAATGGGATGGTTGGGGAGAGCCTTTTTTTTAATTACCTTTGCACTTTCCAGTTTTACAATGATTAAAATAAAAACACGAGAAGAAATCGAACTAATGCGAGAAAGTGCATTGATTGTTTCAAAGACATTAGGTATGTTGGCCAAAGAAGTCAAACCTGGTGTTACTACTTTACATTTAGATAAATTAGCAGAAGAATTTATAAGAGACCATGATGCCGTACCCGCTTTTTTAGGATTGTACGGTTTTCCGAACTCTTTATGCATGAGTCCTAATGCTCAAGTAGTACATGGATTTCCCACCAAAGAACCTTTGAAAGAAGGTGATATTATTTCCATTGATTGTGGTGCTTTAAAAAATGAATTTTATGGCGACCATGCTTATACTTTTGAAGTTGGTGAAGTTGATGAAGACGTTAAAAAATTACTGAAAGTTACTAAAGAAAGTTTGTATATAGGAATTCGTGAATTTAAAGCTGGCAATCGTGTAGGTGACGTTGGTTTTGCCATTCAAGAATATTGCGAAAATCACGGTTATGGCGTAGTTAGAGAACTGGTTGGTCATGGTTTAGGAAAAAAAATGCACGAGGGTCCTGAAATGCCTAATTACGGAAGACGCGGTAGAGGGAAAAAATTTAAAGAAGGTATGACCGTTGCCATAGAACCCATGATTAATATGGGAACGCACAGAATTAAACAACTTAAAGATGGTTGGACCATTTTGACACAAGACGGTAAACCCTCGGCACATTTTGAACATGATGTTGCCATTGTTGATGGTAAACCCGAATTACTTTCTACATTTAAATATGTTTATGAAGCATTGGGGATTGAGAGTGATGAGGAAGAGGAGTTTAGAGCAAAGAAATTAGTGGAATAAAGGGCTATACCTCAGAGATTCACAGAGGGAAAAGAGATTCGCAGAGGAATTATGGTAAACAATGAGCTTACGGAGAAGATAATTGGTGCAGCTATTGAAGTGCACCGTAGTCTTGGCCCAGGTCTTTTAGAGTCGGCTTACAAGGAATGTTTATTTTTTGAATTAATCTCTAGAAACCTAATTGTAGAAAAAGAAAAACCGCTACCAATCGTTTATAAAGATGTAAAATTAGATCATGGTTACAGAATTGATTTACTTGTTGAAAATAAAATAGTTTTAGAACTTAAAACAGTAGAATTCCTAAATGATGTACACGAGGCACAGATGTTAACCTACTTAAAACTTGGAAATTTTCCAATAGGTTTATTGATTAACTTCCACACGAAACTATTAAAAAACGGTCTAAGAAGATTTATCAACTCAACTCTGTGAATCTCTGTGAACACTCAGCGTATCTCTGCGGTATAACTTAACCAAATAATTTGCGACTCTTCAAATACATATTAAACACCATCCCTAGGCCTTTTTTAATAAAAGCTAGCTATTGGGTAAGTCCGTTATTTGCACTTTTTTTAAAGGGTTCAAAATATACCGATCCTATTGACGGTAAAAATTTTAGAAAATTTTTGCCTTACGGTTATGGAACCCAACGCCCAAATGTACTTTCGCCTAGTACACTATCTTTAGAGCGGCATAGATTATTATGGTTGTATCTACAAAATGAAACAGACTTTTTTGATAGTTCTAAACCTAAAAAAGTATTACATATGGCACCGGAACAGTGCTTTTTAAAACGTTTTAGAAAACTAAAACATATAGAATTGATTACGGCCGACCTCTACTCGCCTATCGTTGATGTAAAAGCTGATATTTGTGATCTTCCGTTTGATAACAATAGTTTTGACATGATTTTCTGCAATCACGTTTTAGAACATATTGAAGATGATAAAAAAGCGATGCAAGAATTGTACAGGGTTTTAAAACCTGGTGGCATGGGCATTTTTCAAATTCCACAAGATTATTCTAGAGCAACAACCTACGAAGATTTTACCATAACTTCACCCGAAGAACGTGCTAAACATTTCGGGCAGTACGACCATGTTCGAGTTTATGGTAGTGATTATTTTGACCGATTAAGATCTGTGGGTTTTAAAGTTGATGAAGTCAATTATTCTGCCAAATTATCTGATGCTGAAATAGATAAATATAGATTGATGAAAGATGAAATTTTGCCGATTTGCAGAAAGTAAATTTCTTATAGCTCTTTAATATCGTCAGCTACTATCCAACCAATTTTACCATCGGCTATTTTAATTTTTTTCCAGTTATCCAGACTTTCCAAAACTTTTACCTTTGTCCCTTCGTGCAATTCGAAACTAACTTCACTAGAAACCGTTGGTGCTGTTTTTACCTCAGTTTGTTGGGCAAAGACAATAGCCTCCTTGTTTGATTTTGTAAACTGATAATTTCGATAAGCAATAGCAATGGTTGCCAACGCCAAAGCTGCACTGACAAAACTGGTTATAAAATACAAACGCTTACTGCCCGAACTATACGAAAAATGATATAACAAAAATAGAACTGCAAATAAAAATGACAAGCCTACTCCCAACCAAGCCCAAGTGTTATACGCTAATTTCATAATAAATCCTTGATTTATTTTTTGAAACAATGTTTTGGGCAAAGGTTCAATATTATCTATTGCCATCCTTTTTGCAAAAGCTAAGTTAAATTCCGCATCAGTGTGATTTGGACTTTGTTGCAACACTTTTTCGTAATAATAAATTGCCGGAGCAACTTTGTTCATTTTATAATATGTATTGGCTATGTTATAAAGTAAATCGTCCGAATTAATATTGTGCTTTTCAATCTCTTTATATAGCTCTAGAGCCTCACTGTATTTTTCGTTTTGATAGAGTTTATTTGCCTTTACAAACAGACTGTCCGCCTGGTTGGCATATGCACCAATCGAGACAAATAACAATATGGCTAAGATGTTGTTTTTCATCTGTTTAAAATTTTATAGTTTACTGAAAATGAAGAAACTAAAAATTTCTGCACATTCAGGAATTTGCATAAAAAATTTAATCATGTCGGTTGGTATGCAATGATTAAATTTGTTTATGCTCATTTCATATATTCTTACTTTTACCAATTGCCCTCAATGAGGGCTCTTACAATTGTTTATCTATTTTAACAATCACCTTTCTAGCGGCTTCATATTCTTGTTTCATCATTACATTTGTAGTTGGCGTATAACGAGCATAATCGCAACTATCAAAAACTTTAATAAAACTATTTATGGTTTCGTTATCTACTTTGCGTTGCTGCAATAGCTCTCTAATTTTCTCTTTGCTAATATCCGTGGTTTCAACTTGCAACTTGGCTTTTAAGTAATTGTGCAATGCTTTTTCCAAGGCTTCGTAAAAATTCTCCTTATGGCCCAGTTGCTTTTTAGCTTCAGACAAATATTTTTTTGCCAACCTGTCCGCTTTTCTGCGTTTGTTGCCAATAACATCGCTATCCCTTTGTTGCTTTTTCATGCCGATAAATATCCCGAAAGGAATAGACAATAAAGGTAAAATCAACAATAAATAAAACAGCTTGGATTTGAAAAAATCATCTGAATTTATATTTGGTTTTAAATCCGCATTAACGCTTATAAAACGGATGTCCTTGGCATTGGTTATCACGTCTCTTTTTGTAGTAACCACAGAATTTTCGTCCGCTGCAATTTTACCTTCTGGTGCGTTGATTATAATAGCATCAGAGGTAATTGTTTTATAGGTTTTATCATTTAAACTAAAATAAGAAAATGTTGTTGGCGGAATTTTATACTTGCCCCTAAACTGAGGCACAACCGTATATTGGTCATAAACGCTTCCAGTAAATCCGCCCAAAGAAGTTCTTATATTTTCTTTGTGTTCGGGTTCGTATTTTTCCAATCCGGCGGGAGTTTCAATTTTGGGCAATTCTACCATTTTTAAATTCCCTTTTCCTGAAACCTCAACCTTTATTTGAGCCGCCTCATTGGCTTTTAATTCATTTTTACTCGTAGTTACCTTAAAATCAAAATTACCTACGGCACCAGCAAAATCAATTGGTTTGTTTTCGGATGGCAACGGCTTTACATTAATGGTACGTTCACCAGTTGAAGTAACAAAACTAAAATTCCTTGTAATCATATTCCCAAATAAATCACGTCTGCCAATGGGAATTCCAGCTCCTATTTCCATTTCCAATGGGCTGATTTTTAATTTACCAGATTTTTGAGGAATTAACACTACTTTACGTAATATTTGATAACGGTGAGTTCTTCCTTGAAAAGTACTTTCTTTTGAATCGGATTGATTTATTTCAATATTCTGATTCCAAAAACCGTTAAAAGACGGTGATTCTGTTTCTCTATAACTTCTAACACTTACCTTATTTACATCTACATATATTTTATAAACCACCGAAATGCTTTCGCCCACATAAGGATTTGAATTTGACACTTCAGCAACTAAATGTATATTTTGGGAAGCAATATATTTAGGGTCGTTAGGGTCTTTTGGTATTTCAACGGCATTTGTTACCGTTATTTTTACAGTATTGCTTTTGATTACATTTCCATCTAACTCAACACTTGCCGATGGAATGGTTATAATCCCTTTTCTCTTAGGTTGTAGCGTATAAGAATATGCCATTTCAAAAGATTTTTTACCGTTAAAATCTGAGAAACTTGTGGCTTGCATTGGCCCTGCCAACACCTTAAAATCTTTAAAATCGGGTGGTGTAAAATTATCGCCTCCTTGTTTATTTATGGTAAAAGTAATACGCAAACGCTCATTTACACCCAATCTGTCTTTACTAACAGAGGCCTTAAACGAGGTTTCTTGGGCAAGTATGGATTGACTTACCAAAAGAAATGTTATTAATATGTTTATCTTTTTAAGCATATTATATTTTAATCAAATTGAAGACTGCTGACTGAATACTGCAGACTGCCAACTGGATTTACCAATCTTTTTCTTGTTTTACTTTTTTTCCCTGTGCTTTTTTGGCATTTACCTTTTTCTGGGTTTTGTTTTCTTCATTGTTCATGGCCTCTAACAACTGTTTTACTTGTTGTGGCGATAATTGACTTGGGCTTGGTTGAGGCTGTTTATCATCCTTATCTTTATCACCTTTGTCGTCTTTTTTATCCTTGTTCTGATCTTTATTTTCGTCTTTATTGTCTCCCTTGTTATCCTTATCCTTGTCTTTATTCTTATCGTTCTCGTCTTTGTTCTCTTTGTTCTCTTTATCCTTGTCCTCGTTTTTATCGTTCTCTTTTTTGTCCTTGTCTTTATCGTCTTTATTGTCTTCTTTCTGGTTTTGCTCTTTCTTTAATAGTTTCTGTGCCAGTGCTAAATTATATCGGGTTTCATCATCTTTAGAACTGTTCCGTAATGAATTTTTATACGCTTCAATAGCTTGAGCATATTGTTTTTCTTTCATGAAAGCATTACCCATATTATGAAAGGATTCCGCTTTGGTCAGTTTATTTTCCGTTGTTTTTGAAACTAATTCGTACATCGGTAATGCCTCCTTATATTTATTCTGCTGATAGATAGCGTTACCTAAATTATAATTGGCTTTTTCGTAATTGGGATTTTGCTCCAATGCCTTTTTATAATTGGCTTCTGCTTCCACATAATTTTGTTGTTGATAAAGTTCATTGCCAGATCTTATCAATTCCTTTTCCTCCTGCTCAACCTTTGGTTTTTTATCCTCTTTCTGACCAAATAATATAGTACAATTTATGAGCAGTAAAATCATTAAAATCTTCTTCATCTTATTTCGTTTTATTTTCATTAAATAAATTCATTTTTTGAATCCATTTTGTTTTTTTATTAAACATTAATGCATCAAATACCAAGAATAAAATTCCCAACCCTAAAAACCATTGGAATTGGTCCTTAAAATCAGAGAATTGTTTAGTTTCAAATTCTTTTTTATCAGCTTTTAACAATAAATCGTTAATATAATCTACTGTTTTAGTGGTGTTGCTTCCATACATATATTCGCCACCTCCTTCTGATGCTATTTTTTGTAACGTTTGGTCGTTTAGTCGAGTAATAACCACTTCACCTTCCCTATCTTTTTTATATCCAATAAGTGTACCATTTCTTTTTATAGGAATTGGCCCACCATCGGCATTACCTACGCCAATGGTAAATATTTTGACCCCTTCTTTAATCGCTTCATCGGCGATATAACTTACATTTTCTTCATGGTCTTCACCGTCAGAAATTAAAAATAGATACCTGTTGGTTTGTTCATCATCATCAAAATAGCTTTTACCTAATTTTAAGGCTTCGTTAATTGCAGTACCTTGTGATGAAACCATATCAGGATCCGCATTTTGTAAGAACATTTTTGCCGCGGCTTGGTCGGTCGTAATCGGTAATAACGGATAAGCATTACCTGCATAAATAATAATTCCTACTCGATCACTTCCTAACTTATCAATGATTCTAGAAATAATTTGTTTGGCTTTCTCTAATCTGTTTGGAGCTACATCTTCTGCCAACATACTTTTGGAAACATCTAACGCAAAAACAACATCTACACCTTCTCTTTTAATGGTTTTTAGCTTTGTTCCCATTTTTGGATTTACCAATGCAATAATTAAAAAAGCCAACGCCAATGCCACCATCAATGTCTTAAAAAATGATTTGAAGGGCGATATTTCGGGACTTAACTTTTCTAATAATTTACTATCTGCAAAAGCCTTCTGTTTCTGTTTTTTCCATATGGAAACTAACAGATACGCCAAGAAAAGCACAGCTATCGCAGCGAAATAATAAAAATATGTCTTTTCTTCTAATTGATACATTTATTCCATCCTAACCTTCCCACTTCGACTATGCTAAGCACAGCCTCGGGAAGAGATTTTTTTAAATAAAACTTCTAAAAACTGTAAATCGCAATAACATTTCAAATAAAATTAAAAAGCCACCCAATAATACTAACGGGCGATATCTCTCTTGATAATTATAATATTTGAACTCTTCTATTTCTGTTTTTTCCAATTTGTTGATTTCATCATAAATTGATGCTAATTTTTCATTATCAGTTGCTCTAAAATATTTTCCTTCTGTCTCATTGGCAATAAATTTTAATAATTGCTCATCTATCTCCACGGGTTGCATTTTAAAAATTAAACGTCCGTTAATATCTCTTGCCACAGGAAATTCTGCTGTTCCGTTCGTTCCTATACCAATGGTATAAACCTTAATGTATAATTCTTTGGCCAGTTCGGTTGCGGTTTTAGGATCGATAAATCCTGAATTGTTAACCCCATCCGTCAATAAGATAATTACCTTACTTTTGGCTTTACTATCCTTTAATCGGTTAACTGCTGAACCTAACCCCATACCAATGGCAGTGCCAGTATCTAAATCACCCCATTGTAATCTACTAATTGTATTAATCACTATTCGTTTATCGCTGGTTATTGGTGTTTGCGTAAAACTTTCACCAGCATAAACAACAATTCCAATTCTATCATTTGGTCGTTGGTTTACAAAATATTTTGCCACATCTTTCAATGCCTCCAATCGGTTTGGGCGTAAATCTTTTGCCAACATACTTGCTGAAATATCAATGGCCATTACGATATCGATACCACTGGTTGTTTTAGTTTTTTTGCTCACCTCAACATTTCTAGGTCTTGTCATTGCCAAAATTAAAGACGACAATGCCAACAGTCGCAACACGTACAACGTTGGCTTCAACTTTGCTAATAATGAAGACCCTCTAAATCCTTTAGTGTTTGAAATGGTCAACGTCGCCTTGTCTTTATTACGCACAAAAAAATACCAAACTGCCAACAAAGGTATTAGCAGAAATAACCACAGAAATTCTGGATTTGTCAGTTCTAAGTTATTCCACAGCTTCATCTTCTATCTTTATTTTTGGGTGTAAAACTTCAATCACTTCTCCTGCATCGTTCCTGTGCAATTCTATTTCATTAGATAACGGAACATATTTAGCAAACTTCACTAAATCGGCATCTTTTAGTAAACTTTGTAATTTTTTAATGGTTTCATCAGGAATATTCAATGAACTTGAACTGTTAAAATCCATTATGGTTTCCATCAATTCATTTGTCGTTGATTCCAATGCAGGTATGCTCAATTCGCGTTCAATATAAGACCTCACAATATCAGTTAACTCCACATAATATTGCTTGATTTTATTTTTTTGCCACAGCTGTTTCTCATCTAATTCTTTTAACCTCTTTAAAGCGAGTTGATAAGGTGGTATTCTAGCTTCAATTTCCTCCTGAGTTTTCTTTTTCCTAAATACAAAATATAGAATGACAGCCAATAACAACAGTATTCCTAAAATCCACCATAAATAGCTTTTAAAATCATCAAAAGTATAAGGCTCGTTTTGCACCGCCTTGATAGGATACATGTTTTGTTTCAGGGTATCAACAGCTACAGTTGCCACATCGATTTTAATGGAATCCGTTAAATATTCTTGACTCCAAACCGTAACTTTTTGCTGTGGGATAGTATAGCTACCACTATCAAAACTGGTCAATAAATATTTTCTGACCAATCTGTTTTTTAAAGTATCTATGTTTAGATCTTCTACAATTTCTATCTTTCCAGAAGAATCTAATTGCAGCTCAGGAAAAATAACTCCCGTTTCTACATTATCAACTGCTATTTGAAAATTGATTTGTTCGCCAATTCTTATTTTGGTAGTGTCTGTCTTTACCGATACTTTTGGTTCAGCAGGTTCGGTTTGGGAATAACTGAAAAATCCGTTTAAAAGAATGAACATTAAAAACACACCCCTAACCCCTCTTGTGCCTACGCTAAAAGCTTTGGCAACACGAGGCAAGAGAGGAACTTGCAACGAATAAACGCGATACAAGACTAGATTTTTTGGGTCAAATATTTTATAATTCTTTTTCACTAAGCTCCTTTGTGTTTAAAATATCCCAGCAATTTTTTTACGTAACTTTCGTCTATTCTGTTATGAATTATACCAGCACCACTTTTTCTAAAAGTATTTTCAAATTGATCTACCAATTTTAAATAATGAGCTCTATAATTTGTTCTCACTTTTTTAGAAGATGTGTTCACCAATACTGTTTTTCCCGTTTCGGCATCCAACATTGGTACCATACCCAATGATGGTAGTTCTTCCTCATATCTATCGTAAAGTCTTATACCTGTAACATCATGCTTTCTTCCAACAATTTTTAAGGCGTTATCGTAATCATCATCCATAAAATCAGATAGAATAAAAACAATTGCCTTTTTCTTCATTACATTTGAAAAATACCGCAAGGCTTGGGTTATATTTGTTTTTTTACTTTTTGGTTTAAATTCAATCAACTCTCTAATAATCCTCAATACATGGGTTTTTCCCTTTTTAGGTGGAATGAATAATTCTATTTCATCCGAAAATAAAAGTAAACCCACTTTATCATTATTCTGTATGGCCGAAAAAGCCAATGTGGCACTAATTTCCGTTATGGTTTCGCGTTTAAATTGCTCGGTGGTTCCAAAAAATTCGGATCCACTAACATCCACCATCAAAACCATCGTCAATTCTCTTTCCTCTTCGAAAACCTTTACAAAAGGTTCGTGATACCGGGCGGTAACGTTCCAATCAATAGAGCGAATATCATCTCCAAATTGATATTGACGTACCTCAGAAAAAGTCATACCTCGCCCTTTAAAGGAGCTATGGTATTCTCCTGAAAATATATGATCAGACAACCTTCTTGTCTTAATCTCAATTTTTCGAACTTTTTTTAGTATTTCTTTAGTATCCAAATTGCTCAGTGTTCAGTGTTCAGTGTTTAGTGTTCAGTTATTTACAGGTCAAATTTTGACTGCCAACTGACCACTGCCAACTGCCGACTAATTTCTACGGTACTTCTACTTCGTTTACAATTTTGTTGATAATGTCAACCGAGGTAATGTTTTCGGCTTCGGCTTCGTAGGTAATTCCTACTCTATGCCTTAGCACATCATGTACAACAGCTCTGACATCTTCTGGAATAACATAACCTCTGCGTTTAATAAAAGCATAACATTTAGAAGCCATTGCTAAATTGATACTTCCCCTTGGGGATGCTCCAAAGCTGATTAGTGGTTTTAAATCTGGTAGTCTGTAATCTTCGGGAGAGCGGGTTGCAAAAATAATATCAAGAATGTATTTTTCTATTTTTTCGTCCATGTAAACTTCCTCAACTGCTTTCCTTGCATCTAAAATCTCTTTAAGACTAACTACAGGGTTTACCTTCTCAAAACTTCCTTTTAAATTGTTCCGCATAATCAACTGCTCTTCCGCTAGTTTTGGATAATCAATTACGGTTTTTAACATAAAACGATCCACTTGAGCTTCTGGCAACGGATATGTTCCTTCTTGCTCAATTGGGTTTTGCGTTGCCATTACCAAAAATGGTTCTGGAAGTTTAAAAGAGGTTTCACCAATGGTAACCTGATGTTCTTGCATGGCCTCCAATAATGCCGATTGCACTTTGGCCGGAGCTCTGTTAATCTCATCTGCCAAAACAAAATTTGCAAAAATGGGTCCTTTTTTTATAGAGAAATCATTGTCTTTCATGTTATAGATCATCGTACCTATTACATCTGCAGGTAATAAATCAGGGGTAAATTGAATTCTACTGAACGAACCTTTTACGGCTTTGGCCAGTGTATTAATTGCTAAGGTTTTTGCAAGTCCGGGCACACCTTCTAACAAAATATGTCCATTACCTAATAGTCCAATTAGTAAACGTTCGACCATGTGTTTTTGGCCAACAATTACTTTTTTCATCTCCAGCGTCAGCAACTCTACGAAAGCACTTTCTTTTTCAATTTTTTCGTTGATAGCTCTTATATCAACCGTAGGGTATTGTTCTTCCATTTATCTGTAAAAATTTAGTGTAAAAAATTTCCTTTATTTTACGGATAGCAAACTTAGCGTTTCAGCAAGGGTTATGTTGTTAAAATTTGGTTAAAATAAAGGGGTTCAAAAGATTTTGGGAATTTTTTAAGTTGATTTCTTTAGAAATGTTAAAATTTTATTTAGAAATTGACTCATTCAGGGCTAATATTGCTCTTCATCATTAGGAAAATCACTACTTTTCACATCTTTAATATACTGTTTAAACGCTCCATCCATTTGGTTGCTCAAATCCAAGTATCTGCGTAAGAAACGTGGACTAAATTCTTGGTTCATGCCTAGCATATCATGTGTTACTAAAACTTGCCCGTCAACTGCACCTCCAGCACCAATTCCGATTACAGGTATAGTCAAACTTTTGGCAACCTCTTCCGCTAATTTGGCAGGTACTTTTTCTAAAACAACCGCAAAACAACCCAGTTTTTCCAATATTTTGGCATCTTTTTTCAGTTTCGTTGCTTCTGAATCTTTTTTTGCCCTTACCGAATAAGTTCCAAATTTATAGATGGATTGTGGAGTCAATCCTAAATGTCCCATTACGGGAATTCCAGCAGATAAAATTCTGGTTATAGATTCGGAAATTTCCTCGCCACCTTCCATTTTAACGGAATGTGCACCAGATTCTTTCATAATTCTAATTGCCGATTCCAACGCACTTCTTGAATTTCCTTGATAACTTCCAAATGGTAAATCTACTACCACCAAACAACGTTCTATAGCTCTAATAACTGAAGAAGCATGATAAATCATTTGATCTAGAGTAATAGGCAATGTAGTTTCGTGACCCGCCATTACATTTGAAGCGGAATCGCCCACTAAAATAATATCTATACCTGCGTTATCAATAATTTTTGCCATGGTAAAATCATAGGCTGTAAGCATAGCAATTTTTTGATTGTTACGCTTCATCTCTACCAAAGATTTGGTAGTTACCCGTTTATATTCTTTTTTTGCGGTTGACATTTATTTTGAGCTAGAAGTCCGAAGACGGAAGACCAAAGTCTATAGGTCGAAAGACTGTTGTTATTTATCTGGTTTCAAAAATAGGGAAAAGAATTAAGATTAAAGATTTGAAATTTAAGATTAAAAATTATTCGGAGTGAGGATATGGTTGGGTTGGTTTTTAAATTATAATTGACTTGAACGAAAATATGAACCGATGCTCGGTCTCTCTATTACAAAAAATTACGTGAAGATTTTATTCTGGGTCACCTTCAGCTGGATTTTGCGTTTCGCGTTCTTTGACTATCGTCGGAAAAACCATAGGTACTATGTTTTTTACAGGTTCGTATAGTTGAGATTCGGCCATTTGCTCATCGCTCAGAAAAGGAACTGTGCGGTTTAATTTACTAAAAACAACCAAGACTACACTTAAAATCAATCCAATTTTAGCAGCACCAAATAGGCCTCCTAAAATTTTATTAAAAATCCCCAAAGCCGCAATATCGGCAACCTTTGTCAACAGCTTTCCTGCCAAAGAAATAGCAATGATTATGACTAGAAACGTTACGGCAAATGAAGCTATTTGTACTTGTTTTTCATTCCAAGATACGTTATTTTCGATGTATCCAGATGCAAAATGAGAAAAATGAATGGCACCGTATAAGCCTAATGCCAAAGCGGCCAATCCAGCAATTTCTACGATAAAGCCTTTCATAAAACCACGAACCAATCCGAAAAGCAATAAGGCTGCTAATATTATATCTAAAGTGTTCATAAACTAGGATATTTGTTACTGAGTTATTGGGTTATTAGTTAATAGGCTGATAATGATGCAAATTAATAGAATTAAATTTAAACAAGATTCTAATTTAAAGTATATTTCCGTTTTTCCTTTGTGGGCTTTGCGTTTTTCTTTGCGATTTTTGCGTGAAATTCTTGGAATTTTGATTTTATTTTTGGTGCCTTTATCTTTCCTTACTTTACTTCTTCAACTAGAACATCATCCTCAATATACACTAAGATTTTTTTATCAACTTTATAACCTATTTGTGAAACGGCCACCGCATAACTATTTAGCTGATGGTGATATTTTTTATCAGGCTTACCTGTTTTATAATCAATGATTACAGCATTGTTTTGTTCGTCAATTACTAAGCGATCGGGAATAATAATTTCGCCCAATTCCGTAAAAATTTCACGTTCACTGTAAACTTTGTTGTTTTGTTGATAATAGTTTTTGAGACTTGGATGCGATACGATTTGATGGATTAATTCGCTAATTAGCCCCTTTTCTGAAAGAACAATATTTCCTAGAGCTATATATTTTTCAATGGCTTCTTCAACATCATCCGCAGTTTTAATTAGAGCCATCAGCTCGTGAATTAAGTTACCATATTTGATAGATTCTCCACGTTCGTTATCCCATAACAATGAAGAGTTCGTTACAATATTAATATTGTGTGATTGCCAAGAAGTACTTATTATTTGATTGAACTGGACAGTATCTTTTATTGCTTTTGGTTTAATCGAAATTCTCTCAATATTCCCAAAAGTATATTCAGATTTAGTGTCGTTCCACTCTCCTTTTTTATCGAAAAAATCAATTAAAAATTGAGAGGAAGTATTTGGATTATCTTTTAAGTTTTTGTGCTCGGCAAGAATATACAATTGCTCAATGGCTCTTGTAAAAGTTACGTACAATAAATTAATATTATCCAATTCTTTTTGGTCACGATAGGCTTGATACAAGTATTCTCCTAAATCTCCTACTTGCTCTAAAGACTTATTGTGATTGACCAATAAGGTCTCAAAATTATTAAAATCTGTCGGATTTTCAATTGGATACCAACCTTTTGAACCCATATCTTTATAAATATCTAAATCGTATGGAAAAATAACTACAGGAAACTCCAGTCCTTTTGATTTATGTATGGTCATAATTTGAACTGCATTCTTTTCTTCAGGTACAACTATGCTCAATTTATCTTTTTTCTCCTTCCAAAATTCTAAAAATGCCCAGGTGTCTGTCGATTTTTTGAGTGAAAATTTTAACACCTCATCTAAAAAGAACTGTAAATACGCATCAGAGGTTTTGTTAAAATAGACGCTCCTAATTATATATTCAATACTTTCGTAAAGCGGCAACTTTGCAATCTCATTGGGGTTAAAATTGATTTGGTAATCTTTTAAAAACACAAACAGTTCTTCAACAGATAAATCAATTAATTTCTTAAAAAATAAATGTTTATCACCACTGATTTTTAAATGGTCGTATAAAAAATAAAGTAGATTAAATTTTGCTTCTTTATCATTATTATTTTGAAGATAAGTTAACACATCAATCACAAAATTTACCTTTTCAGAATTCTGTAACAACAAGGTTTCCGAGCTTATGATATCGATATTGTTTTCTGTTAAAAAATTGGCTAGTGTAACACCTTGTTTTCTAGTTCTTGTTAGAATGCAGATTTCATTTAATTGAAAATTCTCCGAACAATTTTGGATGATCTGTAATACTTTTTCGGCATAAGCCATATCTTTCTCGTCAGCAACTAACCCCTTTTCTAAAAAGGATATCTCTACATATCCACCTTTCTTATTTGTTTTTTGTTGATGATTTTCATTAAAATAAATATTGGCATAATCAGTTTCATTAAAATGATTAGAGAGATATTGAAAAAAGTTATTGTTAAAGTCAATGACCTCGGTATAACTTCGATAATTAGTGTCTAAGGATAATAATTTTTTTTCAATATGAAAAGGATTATGAGCATAGGTATCTCCTTCTTGAGCTAATTTTAAAAACTGTTCAGGTTCGCTACCACGCCAACGGTAAATGGACTGTTTTGTGTCGCCAACCAAAAGTAACCCAGTTTGTTCTTGCGACAAAGCATTTTGTATTAATGGTATTATGTTATGCCATTGCAACAATGAAGTATCTTGCATTTCATCAATAAAATAATGCTTAAACTTCTCACCAATACGTTCGTAAATATAGGGTGCGGGTTGGTCTTGTAAATTTTTACTGATGAGTTGGTTGAACTCGGCATTTAAACGAATATTTTTTTCTTCTTTTATCTCGTTTAAAGTTTTACTGATGCGACTTAAAACTGCCAGCGGTATCAAATTGCTTAAAAAAAGTTGATGTAAAATATATTTTTGATAAACTTTTTGGCTGTCAGAGTATAACACTAGTAATTGAGGAGTGATTCCATCAATTTTCGACTTAATATCGTCCGATTTTCCTTTGGTGTAAAAAAGATTATTCTCTATACTTTTTCCTAGTCCAGATTTTGAATCAAAGCTAAGTTTACCTGTATTTTCAATCAGATTTTGAAAATGTTTTGGAAATTGCGAATAGTAAAAATCTTTATGAATTAATCCTAAACCATCTATAAGTTGTAATCCCTCCTCGCCTAATATTGCAAATTCTTTTTCGAGATTTTTTTGCTCTTTAAGCAATTGATTTTTAAGGTCTATAAAATCTTTTATTGGTTTTCCTTGAATTTTTTCGAGCTGTATTTTGTCATTTTCATTCAATAATATTTTGGCAATTTCTTTGAGTTCACGTGAAATATCCCACGATTTGTCATCATCTGTTTTTTGAAGTGAAAAATCGATTAAAATATTGGTCAATTCGGCATCTTCACCTATTTGTGAGATGAGTTGGTCAACGGCTTCATCTAATAAAGAATTGGCATCCATTTCAACATCAAAATTCAGCGATAGACCTAAGTCATAAGCAAAACTGCGAATTAATCGATGAGTAAAACTATCAATAGTGGTAATGTTGAACGCAGAATAATTTTGCAGAACAGCATTTACAATCTTCTTGGAACGTTGGTGGATAATTTCATCATTAGCAAGCATTCCCTCGTTTAAAAAATCTTCCTCAATGGCTTTAAAAAGCTCTGTTTTATGTTGTAAAATAGCGGGTTCAGAAAACTCACGTAAGCTTTCAATAACCCTTGTTTTCATTTCTGCTGCTGCTTTATTGGTAAATGTTACTGCCAATATATTTTGAAAACGATAAACATCTTCGGTCGCCAATAAAATTTTTAAATAAGATTTTACGAGGGTAAATGTCTTACCACTACCTGCAGAAGCGTTATAAACTTTAAACGTTGATGGTTGCAATTGAGAAATTTTTTATAAAAGTAATAATTAGTCGGTAGTCTGTGGTCGTTAGTCCGTAGTTTTTCGCACACATGCCTACCAAACTTCCGGCTTCGATCACCCGACTTCCAGCTTCCTTACCCCCTAAACAAAAAGAAATCTTTTTTCATGTCTTCAATTTGGGCATCTTCGTTAGTAATAATATAATCTATGGCCAATGATGTAAATTCATCACCCTTATCTGTTAAGGAAACTATTTTGTTATCAATAACAATCATATTATTTTTCATTGCCAACTCTAATACGGTTTTAGAACGTACTTTTTGCCAGTTGATATGCTCGTTAAGGTGTTTTACATGGCGTTCAGATTTTTCGTCGTGATTTTTTAAGTGTAATAAAAAAGTAAGCAAAGACACTTCTGTTCGTTGTTGTTTTTCTCTATACAACACTGCAAAAAGTCCTTTTGCAGGAGCAAATAGATACACAATTAAAAATAAGAGGCCTAACATGGTGGTAATGGATCCCGCAATAGAGGCATCTAACCAGTGTGCCAACCAATAGCCAGAAATGGCACTAAAAACACCGAAAACACAAGACAGTATGAGCATTTTTTTCAAATCGGTAGTGAGTAAATATGCAGTTGCTGCGGGTGCAATCATAAAGGCAACTACTAAAATAGCCCCAATGGCATCAAAAGCACCAACTGTTGTAATTGAAGAAACTGTCATTAATCCGTAATGAATGAGAATTGGCGAAAACCCTAACGATGTTGCCAAACCTTTATCAAAAGTGCTGATTTTTAATTCTTTGAAAAATGCAAAAAGCAGTACTATGGTAAACAATAGAATAGTTCCAATGATCCAAAGTGATTTTGGACCGAGGTCGGTGGTGTCCATCATTAATCTATCAAAAGGAGCAAAAGCGAGTTCGCCCAACAACACTGCGTCAACATCTAAATGGACATCGTTGGCATTTTTGGCGATCATTATCACACCAATACTAAACAACGCAGGAAACACCAAACCAATAGCGGTATCTTCTTTTACCAAACCCGTTTTTTGAATACGTTCTACTAAGAAAACTGTAATAACACCCGTTAACGCGGCCAATATTATTAACAATGGTGAGTTAAGGTTATGTGTAATAAAAAAGCCTATAACGATTCCCGGTAAAATCGAATGACTGATAGCATCACTAATCATCGCCATTTTTCGTAGCACCAAAAATGTACCGGGTATGGCACAGGCAATTGCAACGAGGCTTGCAATGATTTGTATTTCTAGTTGAGCATTACTCATCATCGACAGATTGTTGGTTATATAAATTGGCAGCAGTTTTAAAACCTTCGTTGGTTAAACTCCACATATTTCCTTCTAAGGTTACATAATTTTTATCTACTAATTTTTGAAGTGTACTGCGTGTGTATCCTTGAAAATTATTCAATATTTTTACTGTATGCGGATGAGAAATATCTTGGTGCTCTTCGGCAATATTGTACATAAAAGCCAAGGTTTTATGCAGCTGTAAATCGCGTCTGTTTTTTATAAATCGAATTTGCCTAAAAAGCAATCCTCTACTTGGCGAAAAAATAAAAGAAAACAACACAAAAACACTCGCCACAATAACAATTACTGGCCCTGTAGATAAATTATTCTGACTCGCACTAATAGCAGTACCAAAAACTCCAGAAAACGCTCCAAATATGGCAGCTAAAGTGACCATAATTCCTAAACTGTTTGTCCATTGTCTTGCCGCTGCCGCGGGAGCCAATAACATCGCACTCATTAAAACCACACCAACCGTTTGCAGACCCAACACAATGGCCAATACAATAAAACTAGTAATTAAAATATCGATAAATTTGGTGTTGAAACCCAAGGTTTGAGCATAATCCGCATCAAATAATAATATTTTAAACTCTTTCCAGAATAGCAATACAACAAATAGGCAAACTCCTGTAACAATTACCATTAACCAAACATCGCTTTCTACCAATGTTGCCGCTTGACCGAATAAATACTTATCTAAACCTGCCTGATTTGCATTGGGTTGTTTTTGAATAAAAGTCAGCAATAACATTCCAAACCCGAAAAACAACGACAAAATTAGACCTAAAGCGGTATCTGTTTTTAAATGGGTTTTATTGACAATACCCCTTATCCAAAATGTGCCTATAAGTCCACTTATTAAAGCACCCAACAATAAAGTATTACTTTCTTTTGCTCCTGTAATTAAAAATGCAATAGCAATTCCGGGTAAAGCAGCATGAGAAATAGCATCGCCCAAAAGGCTTTCTTTTCGCAACACAGCAAAACTACCTAGCATGCCACAAACCGCACCAAGAACAGTGGTTCCGAGCGTGATGGTTCGCAGTGTGTAATCACTAAAAACTAGTTTTATGTATTCTGTTATTTCGATTTTTGTTTTATCTTAATAATTAATTTATCACTGAAAATTTGTCCGATCAATCAAAAACACACCCCTAACCCCTCTCAAGAGGGGAACTTCCACGTTTTCAACTGAATTTACTTATCTTTTTTCTCGTACCTCTAACCTTGTACCTAGTACTTTTTTTAACTCTGAACTCATAACTCCGAACTCTGAACTAGCCTATTCCTGAATACTAACCTTATAATTAATACCGTAAGTCTTAGTTAAATTATCATCATTAAAAATATCTTTAACTGGGCCTGTGGCAATTTTTTTTACGTTCAAAAATGTAACCCAATCAAAATATTCTGGAACGGTTTGTAAATCGTGATGCACTACTACTACTGTTTTACCTGCTTTTCGCAATTCTTTTAATATATTTATAATAGCAATCTCAGTGGAAGCATCCACCCCTTGAAAAGGTTCATCCATAAAATAAATAGAAGCATCTTGTACCAGAGCTCTAGCCAGAAAAATACGTTGTTGCTGTCCACCAGACAATTGACTGATTTGTCTGCTTTGGAAAGATAACATTCCTACTTTTTCCAATGCTTCAAGGGCTGCTTTTTTTTCTTTTAGTCCAGGACGTTTAATCCAACCCAGACTTCCATAAGTACCCATAATTACCACATCTAAAGCTGTTGTGGGAAAATCCCAATCTACACTTCCTTTTTGTGGAACATAAGCAACTAAATCGCGTTGCTTTTCATAAGGTTCTCCGTAAATAGCAACACTTCCCGCAATGGGGTTTAAAATCCCTAAAATGGATTTTATCAATGTTGACTTACCCGCTCCATTTGGGCCTACAATAGCCATCAAAACACCTTCTGGGATTTCCAAATCTATATCCCAAAGTACCGGTTTATAGTTATAAGCTACGGTTAAATCATCTACTTGAACTGCTATTTTTTGTTCCATGGTTCGTTTTAAACCTACAAGGTTTTTGAAACCTTGCAGGATTTGTTATCTCACTTTAACGCATTTACGATTGTATTGACATTGTATTTAAACATTCCGATGTACGTACCTTCCTCAGTCCCGGAATTCCCTAAAGCATCAGAATACAAAGTGCCGCCAATTTCTACTTGATGATCTTTGGAATTTACCGCTGCCTGAAGAGCTTCAATGGTTCGTTTAGGCACGGAACTTTCCACAAAAATGGCTTTTACTTTATTTTCGATTATAAAGGAAGCTAATTTCTGAACATCTTGCACACCTGCTTCTGTAGCCGTTGAAATACCTTGCAGACCTACTACTTGAAACCCAAAAGCCTCTCCAAAATAACTGAATGCATCATGAGCCGTTACTAAAATCCGTTTCTCTTTTGGCAATTTTTCTATAATAGATTTAACTTCTAATTCAAGAGTGTTTAATTTTTCTATATACTTTTTACCATTTGTTTCAAAAAACACTTTATGTTTTGGATCACCTTCAGAAAGTGTTTTAACCACGTAGTTGGCTATCGCTTTCCAATACCCAATATTAAACCAGATATGCGGATCGTAATTCCCTTGAAAATATTCCGAGTTAATCAATTTCTCTTTATCCAAAGCATCAGAGAGTGCAATAGTTTTAATATTTTGGTGCTGCATTTTTTCAAAAACCTCAACCAATTTTCCTTCCAAATGTAAGCCTCCGTAAAAAATAATATCGGCGTTTGCCAATTTCGTAACATCGCCTTCACTTGCCTTATATAAGTGCGGATCTACACCACTACCCATTAAACCTTGCACGTTAATACTATCTCCACCAACATTTTTAACCAAATCGGTTATCATGGTAGTGGTAGTTACAATATTTAATTTTTCGTTTTTTGCAACCTCTTTCTTACAGCTTATTGTAAAAATTGCCACAAACATTAAAAGTAAAATTTTTCTCATTTTTTATTATTTAGGGATTCTAAAACTAATTCCTGCACTTAAAAGTAAATCTTGAATATTTCGGCTAATTCCAGTTCCTCCAGAAATATCTAATTGTATATTATCACTTACTAAATAAGTAAAACCCATGTCCCAGAGGTGGTTTGCCTTGTTGTTTTCTGGCATATCTCCATATAATTCAACATAAACACCTAACTTTTCGGTGATACTGTTACCATAAACCAAAGTATAAACATAAGCAGCTTCTGGTGAATCATCTCCCCAAGCAGCACCCAAATTATAAGAGATGCTAGACTTTTCATTTAGAGTATGCGAAAAAGCAAATCGGAAATCAACTCCTGTGTTTTCAGGTTTATAATCTTTTGATGCTGAAAAAGGTAATGACAAATGCCCTAACAATCCTATTTCGGGAAGCAATCCTTTTTCTTCTGTAATACCCACTTTAACCCCTAAAAGTAAAGGCGAAAAACCACTAGCTATATCTTCCAACTTTGTTCCGCTTATTGCTCTAGACTGTTCCATAAAATCCAATCCAAATCGCAATTCCAAATTTTCTAACAATCCATACCTTAATAAGGTGGTATTATATGTTTTGGACTCATTTTCAATATTATTATTTTTAACTTTTTCAAAAAAAGTACCTGTTTCAACTTGTAGAAATCCTTTGGGCACAACTGAAGGCGATTCTGTTTGGTCTGGTCTATCCGTAATCAATTCGCCATATTTCTTTGCCTTATCTTCAACTTGTGCGGTTAATTCAACTACAATAAAAATTAACAATATGCTATAATATTTTGTCATGTTTCTCATTTATCTTTCTCTTTTACAAATAGATTTTCGGCTACGGCCTCAGTAATAATAAGTTCTGTATTATTCATTTTAATTTGCATCGATTTATCAAAAGGTTCTATGCTTAAAATTTTTATGGTTTTACCAATGGCTATCTTTTTTTTATCTAAATATCTTAAAAATTCATCCGAAGAATCTTTTACTCCAAGTAATACACTTTCTTGATTTTCTTTAAGTTTAGACAATTGGATTTTTTTCCTTTTTGTAATCTTCCCATCCTTATCTGGAATTGGGTCCCCGTGCGGATCTACGCTCGGATAATCTAAATATGCATCTAACCTATCGATCATTTCTTCAGATTGAATATGCTCTAACTGCTCGGCAATATCGTGTACCTCATCCCAAGAAAAATTTAATTTATCGACCAAAAAACATTCCCATAAACGATGTTTTCTGACAATTGAAGTAGCTACATTTTTACCTTTATCAGAAAGTTGAACACCTTGATATTTTTTATAGGCCACTAGCCTTTTATCCGATAATTTTTTAACCATATCGGTAACAGAAGATGCTTTGGTTTGCATCTGCTCTGCAATCAAATTGGTGCTAACACTTGTTGAAGTCTCTATTTCAAGTGCGTAAATAGCTTTTAAATAATTTTCTTCGGCCTGCGAAAACATTCTTTAATTTTTTACAAATATAAAAATATTTTTAGTCTTGTCTAAAAATAATGTGAATTTAATTTTAAAAACTATATTTGATATCAAAATCCATATTTAGTATGCTGACCAACCAAAAAGATTTGTTTAGACTACCTAAGAACATTACTTATTTAAACGGGGCCTATATGTCACCTCAATTAAAAAGTGTTGAGAATATTGGTCATGAAGCAGTTTCAAAAAAATGTTTCCCTCATCAATTTGGTGCTGAAGCTTTTTTTGAAGGTCCAAAGAATTTAAAAAAGGTTTTTGCCAAACTTATTGATGTACCTGATTATAACAATACGGCTATAATTCCTTCTGCTTCCTATGGTTTGGCCAATGCAGCCAATAATGTAAATCTGGAATCTGGCGATGAAATAATTATCGTAGATGCTCAATTTCCGAGCAATGTATATGCATGGCAAAAAGTAGCCGAAAAAAAGAAAGCCAAGGTCAAGGTTATTTCCCCTCCACTAGAATTTAAAAATAGAGGCAAACAGTGGAATCAGAATATTCTGGATGCTATAAATTCAAAAACCGCTGTGGTAACTTTAGGACCAACACACTGGGCAGATGGAACATTGTTTGACTTAAAAGCAATAAGAGAAAAATCAAAACTTTATAATGCAGCATTGATTATCGATGCTTCTCAATTTATAGGTGCTGATGCATTTTCCGTGAAAGAAATTCAACCTGAAGCTGTTATTACCGTTGGTTATAAATGGTTAATGGGACCTTACGGATTGGGAATGGCATATTATTCAGATGCTTTTAACGATGGCGAACCCATTGAAAACAATTGGATAAATCGGTATAAAAGTGAAGATTTTACGCAATTGGTCAATTATAATTCGGGCTATCAGCCCAAAGCTGGACGCTATAATATGGGTGAGTGCAGTAATTTTATTTCTGTAGCAATGTTAACTGAAAGTATCAATCAAATACTAAAATGGCAACCACAACATATCCAAGACTATTGCGATAAAATCTCAAAAAAAGCGATTAACAGACTTAGAAATTTAGAGTGTTTTATAGAAGATGATGAATTTAGAAGCAAACATCTATTTGGTGTTTATTTGCCTAAAAATATCCAATTACAAGGCTTAAAAGCGAAATTTAAAGCGGAACAAATTTATGTTTCTTATCGCGGTGATGCCATCAGGGTTTCACCAAATGTTTATAATTCTGAAGAAGATTTTGAGAAGTTTGTGGGTTGTTTTTCCTCTCCAAGAAATACCTGAAACGGTATTTCTGACCTCTGCAAATAAGAGGTAAAAATATTACTCACTCTTATTTACCGCTTTTATAGCTTCAGTGAATTCTTCTAAATCATTTTCGTTCAATACCAAATGGACTGCTTCATCACAAACTTTTTCTGCATTAGTTGTAGAAAAACCTAGTCCAATTGCAATGCGACGCAAAACAATCATTTCAGCACCGGTAACCTCATCATCGGCAAAAATCATTTGGGTTAGTTTGTACAATCGCTCAATACGTTCGTCATAACCATTTGGGGGGCTAATGGCATATTTATCAGCATTGCTCAAAATATCTTTATATTTCTCTTCACTTATTTGAAGTGATCTTGCCATTTTGTCCAAAAGTTCCTTTTCGGAAGCCTCCAACTTTTCATCGGCCAAAGCCAATTTAACAATATTTGAAAAATGACCTAAATTGCTTTTTTGAGCACCACTTGAATACAAATCCGATATAGACATAACTATTTTTTGAATGGTCAAATATAAAAAAACTACCGATGTTATTATAAGGTTATATATAATTTTATATTTGTGCAAAATTTAAACAATTGAGCAAACAAGCCATTGTTAAACTTTATGAGCAATCTGAGAATGTAAAACAGATTGTGACGCTACTTCAGCAAGATAACCAAAAGCTATTTTTATCGCATTTGGCAGGGTCTTCATTGTCTTTTATCATTTCAAGCACGTTTAAACAAATTGATAAACCTTATCTTTTAATATTTAATGACAAAGAAGAAGCCGCCTATTATTTAAACGATTTAGAACAACTATTGGGTGATAAAAATGTGCTTTTTTATCCTGGATCTTATCGCCGTCCTTACCATCCCGACGCTTCGGGAGAAGAAACCGATAACGCCAATATTTTATTGCGTTCCGAAGTTCTTAACCGTATCAATTCTCGAAAAAAACCCGCCGTAATTGTTACTTATCCAGATGCTCTTTTTGAAAAAGTAGTCACTAAATCCGAATTGGATAGAAATACGTTAAAGTTGAGTGTCGGAATGGCAATTTCGCTTGATTTTGTCAACGAAATGCTATTCGAATATCATTTTAATCGTGTTGATTTTGTAACCGAACCAGGAGAATTTTCCGTGAGAGGGGGAATAGTTGATGTATTTTCGTTTTCTAATGACGAACCTTACAGAATAGAGTTCTTTGGCGACGAAGTGGATAGTATCAGAACTTTTGATATTGAAACTCAACTTTCATTAGAAAAACTTAAAAAAATCAGCATTTTACCCAATGTTGAAAATAAAAAATTACAGGAAAAGCGTGAAAGTTTTCTCAACTATATTTCGAGTAAAACAGTTGTATTCGCTAAAAATACCGACTTAATTTTTGATACCTTAAACGGATTGTTTGAAAAAGCGAAATCGGCTTTTACAGAACAAAAACAGACTATAAAATTAGCCGAACCCGAGGAATTGTTTTGTGATGGTAGTTTTATAAAAAATCAACTGCAAGACTTTAGTTTAGTGATGGTTGGTAATGCGGATAAACCTGACAGGTTTTCAAAACCTGTCAGATTTGAAAACGTAAACTTTAAAACCAAACCTCAACCCTCATTCAACAAACAATTCAACTTATTAATTGACAACCTTAACGAAAACACGAAAAACGGTTTTCAAAACTATTTGTTTTGTGCCAATGACAAACAGGCCCAACGTTTTCATGATATTTTTAAAGATATTGATGAAAATGTGCAATACGAAACCTTAGTATTTCCCATCTATCAAGGGTTTGTGGATAATGATTTAAAAATTGCTTGTTATACGGATCATCAAATATTTGAGCGTTATCATAAATTCCGTTTAAAAAGTGGTTTTTCAAAAAAACAAGCTATTACGCTAAAAGAACTGACCAACCTAGAAATTGGTGATTATGTGACCCATATGGATCATGGAATTGGTAAATTCGGCGGATTACAAAAAATTGATGTTGAAGGCCTGCCTGCCGGACAGGCAGGTAAAAAACAAGAAGCCATTAAACTGATTTACGGCGATAGAGATGTACTCTATATCAGCATTCATTCGTTACATAAAATCAGCAAGTTTAATGGTAAAGAGGGCAAGGCACCAAAAATTTATAAATTAGGTTCTGGGGCATGGAAAAAACTCAAGCAGAAGACCAAAACTCGGGTCAAACAGATTGCCTACGATTTGATTCAATTGTATGCCAAACGAAAATTGCAGAAAGGATTCCAATCCAAACCCGATAGCTATATGCAATTGGAACTGGAATCTAGTTTTATGTACGAGGATACGCCTGACCAATTAACGGCAACCCAAGATGTAAAGTCGGATATGGAGAGTCAACAGCCCATGGATAGATTAATTTGTGGCGATGTCGGTTTTGGTAAAACGGAAGTTGCCATCCGAGCTGCTTTTAAAGCTGTTGATAACGGCAAACAAGTCGCGGTTTTAGTACCAACTACCATTTTGGCATTTCAACATTTTAGGACTTTTACTGAACGGTTGAAAGATTTCCCAGTTGTTATTGATTATATGAACCGATTCAGAACAACGAAGCAACGCAACGAGATTATCAAAGGTCTTGAATCGGGTAAAATTGACATTGTTATTGGCACGCATCAACTCGTAAATAAAAAAGTAAAATTTAAAGATTTAGGTCTGCTAATTGTTGATGAAGAACAAAAATTTGGTGTTGGTGTTAAAGATAAATTAAAGACCATCAAAGAAAACGTAGATACTTTAACATTAACCGCCACACCCATTCCACGTACTTTACAATTTTCGTTAATGGCCGCTCGTGATTTGTCAGTTATTAGTACACCACCGCCCAACAGACATCCCATTGAAACACATGTTATTCGCTTTGGAGAGGAAACTATTAGAGATGCCATTCAATATGAAATTTCACGTGGTGGACAAGTGTTTTTTATCCATAACAGAATAGAAAATATTAAGGAAGTTGCTGGACTTATTCAACGTTTATTACCAGATGCAAAAATTGCCATTGGTCACGGACAAATGGAGGGAAAAAAGTTAGAACAACTTATGGTTTCTTTTATGAATAATGAGTTTGATGTATTAGTTTCTACCACTATAGTTGAAAGTGGATTGGATGTACCTAATGCCAACACTATTTTTATCAACAACGCCAATAATTTCGGATTGTCAGATTTACATCAAATGCGAGGACGTGTAGGACGGTCTAACAAAAAGGCATTCTGTTACTTTATTACACCACCCTACCATATGATGACGGATGATGCTAGAAAACGAATTCAAGCCTTAGAGGTTTTCTCTGATTTAGGCAGTGGATTAAATATTGCCATGAAAGATTTAGAAATTCGTGGTGCAGGTGATTTATTAGGAGGTGAACAAAGTGGATTTATTAATGATATCGGATTTGATACCTATCAAAAAATATTGAATGAAGCCATTGAAGAATTGAAAGAAAATGAGTTTAAAGACTTGTATAAAGACACTTCAGACAAACCGAAAACATTTGTAAAAGACATACAAATAGATACCGATTTTGAATTGCTTTTCCCTGATGATTATATCAATTCTATTACCGAAAGACTTAATTTATACAACGAATTGGGCAATTTAAATACCGAAGAGGAACTAAAAGCTTATGAAGAGAAGCTGATTGACCGTTTTGGTGAATTGCCCATACAAGCCGAAGATTTATTGAATAGCGTCCGCGTTAAATGGCTAGCCAAAAACATCGGTTTTGAACGTCTTATTTTAAAGAAAGGAAAAATGATTGGCTATTTTATATCTGATAAGCAATCTAGTTATTATCAGACCGAAATGTTTACCAAAGTATTACAGTTTGTACAGCAAAATGCTTCCAGCTGCACTATGAAAGAAAAAGAAACCCGAAGCGGTTTACGATTGTTATTGACTTTTCCGAAGATAAATTCTATTGAAAAGGCTTTAGATGCTTTAAGGAAGATTTAATTGATAGTTATTTTATACTTTTATCCTGCAAATCCACTGATTTTATTTTAAGATGCAGGTAACCAAATTCTTTTTAGGCATTGTTATTGGCATTCTAATGCTGTCTTGTAGCTCTTCAAAAAAAGTCAGTAGCATAATAGAACAACAATTTTACGCCTTCGATAAAAATTCCCATTTTAACTCCCTTGAATCATTACTGAATAACATATCTCAATTACCTGTACGACAGCGAGAAGATTCTCTAATTTACTATATGTCCAATGGTTGGATGCCCGATTATAATTTTCGATTTAAAAAGGTTTCATATCAGCATAAAAATACTTTGGGTAAAAATTATAAAATTAGTTTTTGGGCTACACCAGATTATTTATCTATTGGTACCAATAAAGATTTTGTGAGAATGCCTCTCACTCCGCAATCGGCACAATTATTAGCAGATCAATTTCATTGTGTTTTACCAACTACAAAAATGGTAGATGAAATATACAAAACAGCAAATCAAAAATTACCGCCTATTCCGTTGACCGAAAATCGAGATTCATTACTCACTTTCGTAAAACATCATTTGTTGATTCAAGAGCAACTGCAACATAAAATTCCGAACCGAATTGTGGCTGGAATAAAAAAAGATGTGGTTCAATCAACAGCAGTTCTAAAGAATCCGAAACCGAATAGAGTTGCTATTTATGGTTGGCATAAGTTGGACGGAAAACCCATCCAACCCTTATATACGGGCCATGTGGATTGGTATGTAGATTATAGCCATGGGATAAGATTGATCTACGAAAAAATGCTCATCAATAACAAGGTTTATTTTGTAAAAGATGTTTTAAACAATCCTAAACTTGCAGGAATTATTTGTGATGATGACGAATGTGCAATCATGCGTTATAGGAAGGGCAAAATAGATTAAAAGTCCCTTTTCGGTATAACTTTTGATACTTCTATATAAAGTGTCAGCCATGAATAAGCAACTGAATATTTCTATCCTAAAACCTTGCCATGAAGATTGGCAAAAAATGACACCCTCTCAACAAGGCAAATTTTGCAATGCTTGTGCAAAAACGGTTGTCGATTTTACCAAAAAATCTGCACAAGAAATACAATCTTTTTTTATTGAAAATAAAGGTAAAAAAGTTTGCGGACGCTTTCAGAAAAGTCAATTAGACACTATTACTATTGAAATTCCTGAGCAAGTTTTATTTCAACAGGTTTCATTTTCTAGAATGTTTTTACTCGCTTTATTGATAACCATGGGTGCAACGTTGATGAGTTGTAATAACGATGGTAAAAAGCAGAAAATAAATCAAGTAATCATATTGGATAGTGTTGCGAAAAACGAAATGATAAATGATTCAATTATTTCTTCAAAAGCAAATAACATATCTGAAAATAAAAAGGATTCAGTTATAAAAGAAACCATAAATATTCCACCCCCTCCATTAGTAACAAATGGCGAAGTGGCTTTTGGTATTGTTATAGAAACCCCTCCCAAATTTAAAGAATCAAAAGCTCAAAACAGTTCTAAAATAAAAGAAGAGTTTAATAAGAAAATGGTTGAATTCATTAATTCCAAACTCGACTTAAAAAATATCCAAAAAATTGTTCCGGCCGGAAAATATAAAAATTATACTCAATTCAAAATTGACAGTTTAGGAAAAGTAACCGACATTAAAACGCGGGCAAAATACCCAATTATCGAATCCGAAATCAACAAAGTAATTGCTGAACTACCCGATTTTACTCCTGCTACTCAAAGACATAGACCGGTAAAAGTAAAATACACAATTCCTATAACTTTTATCGTAGAATAACTACCTTTGGTTTGGTTTTTGACTAGTTTTCGATACACCACGTGAAAACGTGGCACTCGAACTGACGTTTTTATAAATTACATTATGATTAAGAAATTTTTACTTATAGTTTTACTTGCAACCACTTTCGCTAATGCTCAACATACCCTAAATGGAAAAATGCAACCCAATGGCGATTATGAATGGATGATTTTATACCATATGCAAGGAGCAAAACAAAATTATATTGCCAATGCAGATATTGTAGAAGGCGAATTTTCTTTTACTTTGGCGGATAGTTTAGATGTAGGAATATACCGACTAGTTTATGATTTACAGAACCAGCTTTTTGTAGATGTAATTTATAATAACGAGGATATTGCTTTTATCTTTAATCCTGAAAATCCAAATCAAGAAATTCAATTTACGGCATCCGATGAAAATAAACTCTATTATGATTACTTAAACAGCACTACTATTCCACAATATCAATTGGACTCATTGCAGGTGGCTTATTTTAAATCTTTAGACAAACAAAATATTGTAAAGGCGTATGAAAAAAATTATCAAAATCTGAAAAATATTCAGCAACAATTTGAGAAGCAATCCGAAGGAAAATTAGCTCATCATTTTATAAAAGCGAGTGCAAGGTACAATCCAGAAGAGCCCATTGAAAAACCGAATGATTATCTTAAAAGTACCAAAGCACACTTTTTCGATAATGTTGATTTCACCGATAAAACCCTATTGAACTCCACATTTATTACTGATAAAATAAACGACTATATTTTCTACTTAAATGCCTCTGATGATCAAGAAGTAAACAATCAACTTAAAAAAGAAGCGATTTCATCAGTAATTACAAAAATTGGTGAAAATTATAGTTTGGCAAAAGACATTGAAGAAGTATTGTTATACAATTTTACCCAACAACAAAATGTACCCATTGTAAAATTTATTTTAGATAATTACTATACTAAATTACCAACCGAATATCAAGATTTGGCCTTTAAAAAAGATGTTGAAGCCAAAATAAAAACTGCCTTGGGCAACAAAGCCCCTAATATCAGTTGGGCAGACGATAATCTCTACCATTTATCAGGATTCGATAATTATGTAATTGTTTTTTGGAGTACACAATGTGGTCATTGTCTTAAAGAGATTCCTGTATTATATGATTTCTTAAAAGATAATTCTAACACTAAAGTCATTGCCATTGGAATGGAAGAAGATGTGAGCAGACCCATTTGGGATAAAATGGTTTTAAATTATCCGAATTTTATCAATGTGTATGGGGCCAACAAATGGCAAAACAAATTTGCACAAGCATATGGTATCAATTCCACACCGTCCTATTTTATTTTAGATACTGACAAAAACATTATCGCTAAACCAGATGATGTTGAAGAGTTGAAAGTGTTTTTTGAAGTTAAATAATTTTAATTGAAATAACCCCTCCGCCTTTGGCACCTCCCCTTGAAAAAAGGGGAGGAATCATAAAATTAAAAATGATAAAAAGCGTCTTCTAAATGCTCAATTTCAAACTTATTTTTATCATTTATTATGGCTATAATGTCGAAACGAACATTAACATCTAAATCTTTTGAAATTACATAATTGTCAATTGCCATAACCAATAATTTTATCTTCTTAGTTGAAACAAAATCTTGTGGTAAGCCAAAATCTCGGGTAGAACGTGTTTTTACCTCAACAGCTGCTAAAATATCTCCTTTTTGGGCAATTATATCTACTTCTGCCTTTAGATATCTGTAATTAATATCGCGGATTTTATAACCGTTTTTCTTTAAATAAGCAATGGCCAACTCCTCTCCTTTTTTACCTAATTCGTTATGATCAGCCATTTATCTCTCAAACTTAACAACTGTTTTACTCCCTTTTACTTTTAACTCGACTTCCCTTCCTAATATTATTGTTCTATTGTCGGTAATATGCCCAGCAGGAAAATCAAAAGCTACTGGAAAATCATACGCTTTAACGGCATCCAAAATTATTTCCTCATAACTCATTCCAAATTCTGATGGTTCGGACTTCATATTAGACATTCCCCCAATTATTAAACCTTTACAATTTTCAAAATATCCAGCACGTTTTAAACTAATCATCATTCTGTCAATATGATATAAGGCCTCTCCTACTTCTTCTAAATATAAAATTTTCCCGCTAACATCAATTTGCGATTTTGACCCTAACATACTATAAACCAATGATAAATTTCCACCAACTACTACGCCTTCAGCATCTCCTTCACGGTTATAATCAGATTCAGCCACTCGGTATCTAACACGTTTACCAAAAAAAGCTTTTTTTAAGGATTTTATAGCGTAACGTTGTTCTTTTTCATCGGGTTTATAGGTCAAAGGCATAATACCGTGTATGGTTTCAATACCCATTTTATGTATTTCATTATGAAATGCTGTTATATCAGAAAACCCAATTATCCATTTAGGATTTTGTTTAAACTTGGTAAAATCTAAATCATCCAAAATTCGAATTGCCCCATAACCACCTCTGGCACACCAAATCGCTTTAATATTATCGTCATCCAACGCATTTTGGAAATCCGCTAAACGCTCAGCATCCGTACCGGCAAACTTAAAATGCTGGTTAAACAGGTTTTTACCCAATTTCACGCTCAATCCCCACTTTTTTAACAATGCTATACCATTTTCGACTCCTATGGTATCTTTTACTATTCCTGCGGGTGCCAATATCATGACCGTATCACCTTTTTGCAAACTCGGTGGTTTAGTCATAGATTTATCTGTATCATTTTGTCCTAAACAAACTGATGAAATAGAAAAAAGAATAATAATGCTAAAAAATTTTTTCATAATGATTTTGTTAATCTCGTAAAAATAGATAAAATGCTAAATATAACTAGTCTAGTGAGTGCTTTTTCTTATTTTTGAGGGCAATAAATAGTTATTGGGTTATTAAGTTACTGCGTTATTTGGAAGTTAACCAAATTAAACTGAGCATTTAGTTTTAGTAACCTAATAACCAATAACTTAGAAACTATTTGAATTTAGATGAATACTCATAAAAAACCTGCCTTGTCGGCAGACAGGTATACTATTACCGCGGCATTACCTTACACAAATGGTCCAGTTCACATCGGGCATTTGGCGGGTGTGTATGTGCCTGCGGATATTTATGCACGTTATCAACGTTTACAAGGCAATGATGTGTTATACATTTGCGGTTCTGACGAACATGGCGTTCCTATAACCATTAAAGCGAAAAAAGAAGGTATTACACCCCAACAAGTGGTTGATAAATACCACAATATGATTAAAAAATCATTTGAGGAATTTGGAATTTCTTTCGATAATTATTCGCGTACCTCAGCGAAGGTGCATCACGATACGGCTTCTGAATTTTTCAAAAAACTATACGTTGAAGGTAAGTTTATAGAAGAAACTAATGAGCAACTATACGATGCGGAAGCCAATCAATTTTTGGCGGATAGATTTGTGATAGGTACATGCCCTAAATGTGGATTTGAAGAAAGTTATGGTGATCAATGTGAAAATTGCGGAACCAGCCATAATGCAACAGATTTAATCAATCCGAAGTCGGCAATTACAGGAAATACGCCCACTTTAAAAGAAACCAAACACTGGTTTTTACCCTTAGATGAATATCAAGATTGGTTAAGAAGCTGGATTGTTGAAGGACATGCCAATGATTGGAAACCGAATGTGTTGGGGCAAGTAAAATCATGGCTGGACGATGGTTTGCGACCCAGAGCGGTTACCCGTGATCTGGATTGGGGAATTCCAGTTCCCGTAGATGGTGGTGAAGGAAAAGTGTTGTATGTTTGGTTTGATGCTCCTATCGGATACATTTCATCTACCAAAGAATGGGCAGAACGTACAGGCAAAGATTGGGAACTGTATTGGAAGGATAAAGACACCAAATTATTGCATTTTATTGGTAAGGATAATATTGTGTTTCATTGTATTATTTTTCCGAGTATGCTAAAGGCTGAAGGTTCTTATATTTTACCAGAAAACGTTCCTGCCAATGAATTTTTAAACCTCGAAGGAAATAAACTTTCAACCTCAAAAAATTGGGCAGTTTGGTTGCATGAATATTTAGAAGATTTCCCGGATAAACAAGACGTTTTGCGTTATACGTTAACAGCAAATGCCCCCGAAACAAAGGATAATGACTTTACTTGGAAAGATTTTCAAGCAAGGAACAACAATGAGTTGGTTGCCATTTTTGGAAATTTTATTAACCGTGTAGTGGTATTAACCCATAAATATTATGAGGGGATTGTACCTAGCCCAAATACTTTGACCGAAGTAGATGAGGAAACTTTGGCTATGCTAAAAAAATATCCCCAAATCATATCGAAATCCATTGAAAGATACCGTTTTCGAGAAGCACAAAGTGAGTTGATAAATTTAGCCCGTTTAGGTAACAAATATTTAGCAGATGAAGAACCTTGGAAGGTTATAAAACAGGACGAAGAGCGTGTAAAAACGATTATGTACGTTGCCTTACAGATTGCAACTGGACTGTCTATTCTTTCAGAACCATTTTTGCCTTTTACTTCTAAAAAATTAAAAGAAATTCTGAATATTGATGATAGTCTAACTTGGAATGACGTTTCAAAAAAAGAGATTCTTCTACCAACAGGTCATAAAAGCGGAAAGGCAGAATTACTGTTTGCTAAAATTGAAGATGAAGAAATCCAAAAACAATTGGATAAATTGGCGGCTTCTAAAAAAGCAAATGAAATTTCCAACCAATCTATTGAGCCTCAAAAGGAAACTATTGAATTTGACGATTTTACAAAATTAGATATTAGAATTGGCACAATTTTAGAAGCAGTAAAAGTACCTAAGACCAAAAAATTATTACAGCTAAAAGTAGATGTTGGCATAGATGTAAGAACAATTGTTTCGGGCATTGCCGAAAGTTTTAGTCCCGAAGAAGTAATCGGTCAAAAAGTTTCTGTTTTAATCAATTTAACACCGAGAACCATAAAAGGTGTAGAAAGCCAAGGAATGATTTTAATGAGTGATACTCCAGATGGGAAATTGGCGTTTGTTGAGCCAGATGGTAAGGTTGAAAATGGTGTGAAAGTGAGTTAAGAAACCCATCCCTAGCCCTTCCCCAAGGGAAGGGAATTTGTGACAATTATTTTTTATCATACTACAAATCAGCTAAAATTAGTGAATTCGTGGCAAAAGCTGTGGTGAGTGGATAAGTGGAACTAAATCAGATATTAAATCGTTAAAAATTAAAGAATGAAGACCATAAATATAACAATAGTACTAATTGTAATCATATTTTCAAGTTGTAAGTCAAAGCAAAAATTTAATGAAGATGATGAAAAAGCAAAAGAAACGGTTGTGGATATGCATAACAGTATGAATGCTCTAGATTGGAATGGTACATATCAAACTGTTTTGCCTTGTGCAGATTGCGAAGGAATTAATACTGTCCTTATTTTAAATGACGATTTAACTTATACTAAACAGGCAAAGTACTTAGGGAAAAAAGATACCATTTTTAAAGATAAGGGTACTTTTTCTTGGGATAAAACCGGCCAAATAATTACGTTGAATAATGATGAAAAAAATCAATATTTTGTCGGTGAAAATAGGATTTGGATGTTAGATCAAGACGCTAAAAAAATTACAGGTCCCGACGCTTCGGAATTAGCCCAAAACTATATTTTCAATAAGCAACAAACCCAACTTACCAATAGACATTGGAAATTGGTTGAATTGAATGGTCAAAAAGTAAATTACGACAAAAAATCTGGTAATCAGCCTTATATTATTCTTCGTCCCGATGAAGAAAACAAAGTTTATGGAAATGCAGGTTGTAATCGCTTTTTTGGCACTTTTGAGCTTAAAGAAGGTAATCAAATCGCATTTTCGCAACTAGGTGCAACCAAAATGTATTGCTCAAATATGGAAACTGAAAAACAGTTTTTGGAAATACTCCGTACTGCTGATAATTTCTCCTTAAGCGGTGAAACCATGACGTTGAATAAAGCTAAAATGGCTCCGTTGGCAAAGTTCGAGGTTGCTTATTTTGAATAGAGTTTAATTCATACACTTATAGGAAATTCTTCGTTATATTTGCAATATGTATTACAGGAGAAAAGTGGCATTATCGCTTTTACAGGTTTTTAATAATAAACTTGATAAAATTCAACTTCAAAAGTTATTGTTTCTGCATAGTAGATATAAGACTAAAAAGAAAACTTACGATTTTGTACCTTATAAATATGGTTGTTTTTCTTTTCAAGCAAATGCAGATTTAAACACTTTGACAAAATACGGTATTGTTGAAGACTCAACCACTTCGTGGACAAAAATAGATGAAACAAATTATTTAGTACAACTAGACAAAGAGGATAAAAAAATTATATCTGACTTTGCCATTATCTATAAAAATAAATCAAATTATGATTTGATTGATTTAACCTACAAGAGGTATCCTTATTTTGCAATAAACAGTACCATCGCTGAAGAGTACCTCTCGAAATCAGAGTTAAAAAATTTAGATAATTATAGGTCATTTGAAAATAATACTGTTTTATTTACAATTGGTTACGAAGGAATCTCTTTAGAACATTACTTGAATAAGTTAATTAAGAATAACATTAGCCTTCTTTGTGATGTAAGGAAAAATGCGATGAGTATGAAGTATGGCTTTAGTAAAAGTCAATTAAAAAATGCCTGCGAAGGTGTAGGTATAGTTTATAGACATATTCCAGAGGTTGGAATTGACTCTGATAAACGACAAGAATTAAACTCGCAACATGATTATGACAAATTATTTAAAGAATATATTTCGAAAAACCTTTCACAAACATCATTACATCAAAAAGAAATTCTTGATTTATTAAGGAAAAATAAAAGAATTGCATTGACATGCTTTGAAGCTAAAAGTTGTCAATGCCATAGAACACACTTGGCCAATGCCATTGCAAAGTTTGAAGAATTTGAATACAAAGTTGAGCATATTTAAAGAATGGCTGTTAAAAAAATTCTTATAACCGTTACTACTTATCCGCTTCCTTCTAGAAGTTATGATGAATTAGTATGTACTGCTGGAGTTTTAGAGGACGGATCTTGGATTAGAGTTTACCCAATCCCGTTAAGTTTTCTTAATCAAATTAAAAAAGATACTGGTTTTAAAAAATATACATGGATAGAGCTTGATGTAAAAGAAAGAACAGATGATTTTAGACCAGAAAGTCATTCACCATGTAACTATCGTTTTAAGATTATAGATACATTAGATACCAAAAATTATTGGAAAGAACGAAAACACTTCTGTTTAAAAGATGTTTACACAAATAAAGCTAAGCTTCTTGCAGATTCTAAAAACCCAACAAATGTTTCGTTGGCTACTTTTAAACCCTCTAAAATTACTAAATTTCTTGTAGAAGGTGATTCCAAAGAATGGAAAGATGAATGGGTAGAATTAAGAAAACAAACTGATTTGTTTGCGGAAATTGATGCAAACCCAGAAAAACTAATTCCTAAAGTACCGTACAAATTTTCATATGTTTTTGAAGATGATGAAGGAGTTTCTAGCAAATTAATGATTGAAGACTGGGAAATTTTCCAACTTTATTGGAATTGCCTAAAGGACGCTAAAGGAAATAAAGAGATTGCAATAGAAAAGGTAAAACAAAAATACTTCGATACTTTCGTTAGTCAAAACGATATTTACTTATTTTTAGGTACTACGATGGAATGGCATAGAAGAAGAGCTCCAAATCCTTTTGTAATTATTGGAGTCTTTTATCCCAAAAAAGAAAATCAATTAAGTTTAGAATTGTAATATACCTAAACATTTTCTTACCCTAACCTTATTTAGATTGAATAAAAATAACTAAATTTGCCTAGTTATTTAATCATCTTTACGGTTTTGGGTAAAAAGAAGAAAAAGAAAGCAATCAAAAAATTACAAAAATTAGGGTTAATCCCTGAAAAAGTAAAAAGCGATTGCTGTAAAAAATATAAAAAGAGTGAACAAAAGCGTTGCAAAAAATGCCCTTGCTTTGATTTGCTTAAAAAGGTGGCATAAACTTGCAAGACAAAAATCACACTTCAATATTAGCGTGTTTTGCCACGAATTCACAAATTAAAAAAATAGCTATCTTGAATGACGATCACTAATCAAAAATCTTAAGATTTTTTGGTGAAATTAGTTTTGCTTATAGTCTTAATACTGAAGAATTAGTGAATTCGTGGCATTAATTGAGTTTATATAATTACGGTTGATTACTTCGACAAAAATCTTCTTTTCTACAAGATAGTTTTTATATTGCATCCGCTAAAATTATCCAATGTTACACTATATAAAATCGCACACCAACCTTCCTGAAAGAGGCATTAAAAACACTATTGAACTACTTAATCAAGATTGTACCATACCTTTTATTTCGCGTTACCGAAAAGAAGCAACAGGTAACTTAGACGAAGTTCAAATTGGAGATATTGTCAAGTATAAAGAACAATTCGAGACCTTAGAAAAACGGAAACTTTCCATAATAAAATCATTAGATGAGCAAGAAGTTTTAACTGATGAGCTCAAACAAAAAGTTGAATCGGCTGGCGATTTAACCACTTTAGAAGACCTCTATTTACCTTTCAAGAAAAAGCGTAAAACCAAAGCAGAAACCGCTCGAAAAAATGGATTAGAACCATTGGCTAAAATTATAATGGCACAGCGAGCAACAGATATTGAGTCCATTACCCATAAATACCTGAATGCTGAGGTAAAAAATATTACAGATGCTTTAGAAGGTGCACAACATATTATGGCAGAATGGATTAATGAACGTACCGATATTAGAAATAATATCCGAAGACAGTTAGAACGTCATGCTCAAATTACTACTAAAGTAATTGGCACTAAAAAAGACGATGAAAAAGCTCAAAAATTCAGGGATTATTTTGATTGGTCAGAAAGTTTAAACCGTTGTCCTTCTCATCGCTTATTGGCGATTTTAAGAGCCGAAAAAGAAGGTTTTATTAGGGTTAAAATTGAAATTGATGATGAAAAGGCGTTGAATAATATCGAAAATAGTATTCTTCGCTCCGATGGCGAATCTGCAGAGCAAATAACATTAGCAATTCAAGATTCCTACAAACGTTTATTATTCCCAGCCTTGTCCAATGAAATTTTAATTCTCGCCAAAGAAAAAGCAGATGATAATGCCATTCAAGTTTTTGCTAAGAATTTAAAACAATTACTGCTCGGTGCACCATTGGGTGAAAAGAATATTTTAGCCATTGATCCGGGATTTAGAACGGGTTGCAAAGTGGTGTGTTTAAACGCTCAGGGCGGATTGGAGCACAACGAAACCATTTATCCACATGCTCCCCAAAACGACAGTATTGGAGCAATTAAAAAGATTAGCTCCTTGGTTGATGCTTATAAAATTGAGGCAATTGCAATTGGTAACGGCACAGCATCTCGTGAAACGGAACGATTAATCCGTAAAATCAGATTTAATAAAGACATCCAGGTTTTTGTGGTGAGTGAGGCCGGAGCTTCAATTTATTCGGCTTCAAAAATTGCCAGGGATGAGTTTCCAAACTATGATGTAACCGTGCGTGGTGCGGTTTCAATTGGTAGAAGATTGGCAGATCCTTTAGCAGAATTGGTAAAAATTGATGCAAAATCCATCGGTGTTGGACAATATCAACATGATGTGGATCAAACTAAATTAAAAAGCAGTTTGGATACTGTGGTGGAAAGTTGCGTAAATACTATCGGTGTAAATATTAATACGGCAAGCGAATCCTTATTAAGCTATGTATCCGGAATCGGTCCCAAATTAGCAGAAAACATAGTTGCTTATCGCGATAAAAATGGTGCTTATACTTCAAGAAACGAAATAAAAAAAGTAGCCAGATTGGGAGATAAAGCTTTTGAACAAGGTGCCGGGTTTTTACGTATTAAAAATGCGAAAAATCCGTTGGATGATTCAGCAGTGCATCCTGAAAGCTATACTATTGTTGAAAAAATGGCAAAAGGTGTAAATAAAAATATAGAAGATTTAATAGGAAATAATGAAACCCTTCAAAAAATAGATTTACAAAAATATACAAGTAAAACAGTAGGTTTGCCAACTTTGACCGATATCCTTTCTGAACTGGAAAAACCAGGATTAGACCCTCGCGAAAAAGCAAAAGTATTTACATTTAATCAAAACATTAAAACCATAAACGATGTTAAAGAAGGGCAATTATTACCAGGAATTGTCAACAACATTACCAATTTTGGCTGTTTTGTAGATATTGGAATCAAAGAAAGTGGATTGATTCATGTTTCAAACTTATCGGATTCTTTTGTAAAGGATGTAAGCGAACACGTTAGTTTACACCAGCAAATTATCGTAAAAGTATTGGAGGTTGATGTGGCAAGAGAACGGATACAATTGAAATTGCACCAGAAGACCTGACAGGTTTTAAAAAACCTGTCAGGTCTAATTAACCAAAAAATTTTACGCCGAATTTCTTGCCGCATTAATATTACCGAACAACGAACGCGTTACCAATTTTTCGTAAATCTTAATCTGATCTTTATCTTTTGGGTCTTCCTTTTCCAATTGTTGAATCTTTTTTAAAGCATATTGTTGAATGGTCAACAATGGTAATACAATAGATTCTCGAATATCAATAGAGGCTTTTCCTGCTGGTTCATTTTCCATTAAGGCTTTAGAACCTGTTAATTTTAGCAACAATTCTTTTGTAGTTTTATACTCTTCGTGAATAACATCCCAAAACGGGCCGAATTCAGCATCTTCCGACATGTATTTGGTCAAATCAAAAAAGGATTTAGACAAGGCCATCATACTGTTTTCAACTAAAGTTTTAAAGAACTTAGAGTTTTTGTACAACGCTTCTACTTTGTCGAATTCGCCTTTATCTTCATATTTTTTCAATGCTGTTCCCACTCCGTAAAATCCTGGAACGTTTTGTTTTAACTGGCTCCAAGACCCCACAAAAGGAATGGCCCGTAAATCCTCAAATTTTAATGTATCTGATTTTCCTCTTTTTGTTGGGCGACTACCAATATTTGTTTTGGCGTAATATTTTAAAGTACTCATACGTTCCAAATAAGGCACAAACATCGGGTGATTCTTAAAATCGACATATTTTTTATAACTGATCTCTGCCAGTTCTTCCATAACTTTTCGGTCATCTTCAGTCATTGGTAAATTGGTTTCCAGCTTATTATAAATACCAGAACTTATCAATTGTTCCAAATTATATTGCGATGATTCCAACGTTCCAAAATTAGAACTGATGGTTTGTCCTTGAATAGTCAACTGTACTTGTTTTGCCTCAATTGTTGGCCCCAACGAAGCGTAGAATTGATGTGTTTTACCTCCACCTCTTGCTGGTGGTCCACCTCTACCATCAAAGAAAATAACATCGATATTGTATTTTCTAGAAACTTCTGTCAATCGTTCTTTGGCTTTAAAAATAGCCCAGTTTGCCATTAAATAACCCCCATCTTTAGTGCCATCAGAAAAACCGAGCATTATCAATTGTTTGTTCTGACGCTTTTTTAAATGTTTTGCATAGGCAGGATTCGTATATAACTCTTCCATAACCTCATGGGCAATTTCCAAATCTGGAACGGTTTCGAATAACGGACCAATATCTAATGTTAAATCATCACCAAAAGCGGCCAATTTTAACATAGCAAACAACTGCATAACGTGCAATGTACTTTGGGTGTTACTAATTATATATCTGTGTACGGCACGTTCTCCATTCGTTTGTTGAATCTGCTTAACGATGTTAATTGTTTCGAATGTTTTTAATAACTCTTCATCTTTAAAAACTGATAAATCAACCTTACCTTTTACTTCTGATAATATTTTAACTTGTTTTTTAGCTGGCAGTTCAAAATAATCATTAGGAAAAATATCGCTTTTAAACTTTATCAATCCTTTCGCCAAAGTGTTAAAAACGCCTTCGTGAACACGACTATCTTGCCTAATATCTAAAATGGCAAAATGGTAACCGAACAAGCGGATTTTATTCAACAAACTATTGATTTCAGTCAAATATAAAGATTGATGCTCTTTAATAACCAAACTTCTAATTTCTTTTAATTCCGCCTCAAAGTCGTTTAGACTTATTTCAGGTTCGGCATCATCGTCTATAAAACTATGATATAATTTTCTCTCTAACGTTCCAACACGTTCTTCTAAGCCGTTAAAGGTCAGTTTTCGCTTTAGTCTTCTTATATCCCTATAATAATTTTTAAGAATGGTCTGCTTTAATCTGTTGGCAACTTTTAATGTTATTTCAGGGGTTACAAAAGGATTTCCATCTCTATCACCGCCTGGCCAAAATCCAACATTTATTATGTTGTTGTCAATATCCCTATTATTAAAAATATTTTGCTGAATATAATCGAAAATAGCACCGAAAGAATAATAAAATACATTTTCCAAATACCAAATCAAACTTACAGCCTCATCATAAGGTGTGGGTTTTTTCTTTTTATAAAATGGGGTTTTGCCCAGTTGAGCCAATAATTGGTTTATAGCCAATAGATCGTTTTGTCTAATGGCTTCGGTAAGATCTGTTATAATTCCGAGAACACTGCCAGGATAGAACTGCGTTGGATGGGCCGTAAGTACAATCCGTACCTTAAACTCCTCCAAATATTGCCTTAAGACTTCTAATTTATGGTCAGAAGCAGCGGACTCCTTTAAACTCCGCAGTGTACCTATTCCGTCCATATTAATGACCACAGGAAATGAAGCATCTTCAATGGCATCGAACAAAACTACCTGTCTTTCAATATATTGTATAAAACGAAACAGTAAGTTAATTTGACTTTCTTCAGATCTTCTAGCCTGATATTTTTTAAAGAAGGTATCAACTATTGTAGTTGGGTCGTCACCATCGCCAAAACCCTTTTTACAAGTTTCGTGAAATAAAGGCAATAACACACCTGTTTTGGTAATAGAATCAAAAGGCAATGTCATAAAAATACTATTGTAAAGTTGGTATTTAGACAATACGTTTTGATTGAATCGTTGTAATTTTGGTTGTACGGACATATATTAATTTAGGTTATTTCGGTAAAAATACTAAAGCCTAAGCAAAAGCAAAAGAACACTAGTAATTTTTGCGGATTCTATAATTTATTAAAATGGAATTTGTATTTTCTTTAGATTTATGAACAATATCAAAGGAATGTATAACATAGTTATTTAAAAGCAAAGAAAAAAGTGATTGAGCAATTTGTTTTACGATTCTGAAGTTTCCTTTTCCTTTTTGTCACTTTTTATAAAGGAAAGTTTATAAACTAAGAACTGATTTTGACTTTTTGCGTTTAAGTGAAGGTTAGTTTAAGAAAAAAAGACCATCCGTAAGGTTGCGGACAGTCTTTTTATTTTTATTCTTAAATTTTAATTATTCTGGCTGCTGAACCTCTGGTTCTTCTTCTGTGTCTCTTGCACCTAAAAAGAAAAGTGCTGCACCCAATACAATAAGTCCTATTCTGATAATCCAGCCTACTGTTGTGCCCCAACTATCAATCCACATTAGGATTCTAAGATTGTAATTGAAAAAAGATAAAATAATTGATGCTACTCCGAAGATTGCGATATAACCGCCTAGTTTTGACATAATTTTTGGTTTTTGGTTAATATTTTATAACTATTAAACGGAGTAAATGTAGAAAAGTTATGTTTTTGATAAATTAATAAACCTATTTTCGTGTGGTTTGAAAGTATAATTGAACCATTTGAAGTAATATTCAAAACTAAAAAGACCGCCTTTTCGGGCGGTCTTCCACTTTTTCTCGCTCAAAGCGATTTTCCGCCTCTAGCTTTAGTAAAGTAATAACGCTTAAGACGTAAATATATTTTTTACAGCATCATTTATTTTGCTAAAAACTTATTCCGCTACAAATGAATCTATGGTTTTATCTATATCTTCTTTTGTTTTTGAGAAATCTTGAGAAAATAAGTGCTCGTATAGATGTTTACCATCTGTTTTATCTTTCAATTTAAGGTTCTTGTTTTTAGCAAATACATTATTCCATTTGGCTCTAACCAAAGACCAAGTCTCTTGGTTCTCTTTCCACCATTCTTGTGCTGCTTTACATTTGTTATCATCAACCTTGTTATAAGTATTTAATCCCTTTTCTTGGGCTAAAACAATATCTTCTTGGCCTTCTTTTCTAATAACTTTATCGTTATCCTGATCATGAATCCAACCTTGTTCTGTAATAGCGTGCTTATTGGTGCGTATTGTTACGTTATAATCATTTCTTTTGGTATATTCTCGTCTTGGCAATGGAGCATCGGTTGTATTTTCCCAAGTGCTATTGCCATCAACATGAACCCAAGTTGCAGAGCCTTCGTAACGCGGACTATCATCAACTTGAAATACTTTTTGTGTCCACTGTCCTTTTACGTCACTTTTAGGAAGGTTAACATAGTTCCATTTGTTATCGCCATTATAAGTGTACAAATCGGTATTTTCATACAACCAATCTTGACGCCAATGCTTAATTATTTTAGGGCTTGAAGGTCTGCCTACCAATAATAAATGTTGCATTACAATTTTGTTGTCACTGTCTTCTACTAATTCTACCCACTCCAAACCTTTATCATGTTTTACTTTTGAAGGTACATAAGTGCTGTCATCGGAATACCGAAAAGTTTCAGCAAAGTTAAAGCTAACCTCATAACAACCGCACATATCTTTTATGGCTTTCTGATCTTGTTCTTTTTTGTTTTGTGCATTTCCAATAAATGAAAATGTTAAAATTAGTACTGATAATAATGCTACTTTTCTCATTCTTAAAATGTTATTTGATTGATTAAAAAAATATTTAAAATTTTACTTATTCTTATTTAGATTAAATCTAAATAACTTATATATTTGCGACAAATTTAATTAAGAATGATTCTAAATAACAAATATTTTGGTATTTATTTTTTACTTTTTTTTAGTACTTCAATCTTTCCTCAAGAAAATAAAGAAGTAACAAAGGATTCTATAAAGGTTGAAAATTTAGAGGAAGTCATTGTTACCGCCACAAGAACCATTAGGCAACTGTCATCTTTACCTCTCCCGGCTCAAATTATTTCACAAAAAGACATTAAACGTTCCAATTCTGTTCGACTGAACGATATTCTGAATGAACAAACCGGTCTGATTACCGTGCCCGACTTTGGTGGTGGCGAGGGTATTCAAATGCAAGGTCTAGACGCCGAATACACTTTAATTCTTGTTGATGGAGTACCCCTCGTTGGGCGTTTAGCGGGCACCTTGGATATTAGTAGAATTACCGTTGGAAATATAAAGCAAATAGAGGTGGTTAGGGGTGCCTCTTCCAGTTTATATGGAAGTGAAGCACTTGGCGGTGTTATTAATATTATTACAGAAAATGCTAAAAATGGTTTAAGAGGAGATATAAATTATAGATTAGGCTCTTTTAACACGCATGATTTAAGCACAACTTTAAGTCATAAAAAGGATAAATTGGGTTTGAGTGCTTTCTTTAATAGATATAGTAGCGATGGTTATGATTTAAATGAAAACGATGAGCTAAATACTGTTGATCCATTTAGGAACTATACACTGAATACAAAAATTACTTATGATTTTTCGGATGATACCGACATGCTTATTTCTGGAAAATATTATAATCAAAAGCAAGATTATATAGCATCTTCTCTTCTAAAAGGTGAGACCGAAATAGAAGATTGGAATACACACATAAAACTAAACCATACATATGGTAAAAAGTGGAGCAGTTATTTTGAGTTTTATACAACCCAATATAATGCAAATGAATATTTAGATGATGAAAATTCAGCTTCTATTAGTAATGCTTACTACAAGCAATTATTGATTCGTCCAGAAGTTAGGGGAACATACAGCCCTAATAAAAAATCATCATTTATCGGTGGCGTTGGTTTTAATCATGAAACATTGGATAGAACTGATTTTACAGAAAAACCTGTATACAATTCGCCATATCTTTATTTACAGTATGATGGTAATCCTACCGAAAGGCTAAATTTAATATTAGGAGCCAGATTTGATAGCCACAGTAAATACAAATCTCAATTCAGCCCAAAAGCGGCTTTACGCTACAAAATAAATGAAAAATTAGCCTTTAAAGGTTCTGTTGGATATGGATTTAAAGCTCCTGATTTTAGACAACTATATTTCGATTTTACAAATACCTCCGTTGGCTATACTATTTTAGGGTATAACGCTGTACCAGATGCAATCCAAGCATTAGAGAATAATGGAGAAATTGCAAATATTATTATTCCCGTAGAGGAATTTAATAGTGAATTAAAACCTGAAAACTCCATTAGTATAGATTTGGGTTTTGATTACAACATTTCTACTAATCTCAAACTCGACATCAACCTATTTAGGAATAACATTAACGATTTAATCGACACCCGTGTTATTGCCAATAAAACAAACGGACAAAGTGTATTCAGCTATTTCAATATTGATAAAGTCTATACACAGGGTTTAGAATTCAACGCCGTTTGGAAACCTAATAATCAATTAAAGGTTTCAGGAGGCTATCAATTGTTGTTTGCGAAAGATAAAGATGTTGAAAAAGCTTTTAAAAACGGAGAAGTATTCGCTAGGGAAAGTGCAAGTTCCCCTTCCTTTCAACTGCAAAAAGATGATTATTTTGGGCTATACAACCGCTCTCGCCACATGGCAAACTTAAAAATATTTTACACCATTCCTGCTTGGGGCCTTGATACTAATATTAGAGGAACCTATCGAAGTAAATACGGTCTTTTTGATACCAACGGCAATGACTATTTAGATAGCTATGACAACTTTGTAGATGGCTATACCATTATAGATTTTGCCTTAAATAAAACCATTTATAAGAATTATCAATTGGGTGTGGGTATAGACAATATTTTCAATTTTACAGACCCACAGAACATCAGCAATATTGCTGGTAGAATACTATACGCAAAACTTAATATTCAATTTTAATACTTAAATACAATCAAAAATGAACACAATTAAATTTTTAACAGTACTTGCATTATTTATAGGATTTACATCATGTGACAAAGATGATGATCCTAAACCATTATTAGAAGTGAAATCAGAATCTGTAACTAACTTGCATGCACCGCAACTAGGTGGTCGAGGAGAACCTGTTTCTGGTGCATTTATTAAATTCGATTTTGCATCTGGCACAACCACAACTAACGAAACCGAATGGGATATCGCTTTTAGAGGGACTTCCATCATTGTAAATGGGGGTGAATCAATGGGTACCGAAGACGAACCTGAAAGGACCAAAGATGTAGCTGCTTATATCGCTTCTGGAACTATGGCGTCAATTGCAGAAGTAAATACAGCTTCTTTACAACAAGATTCAGAAAATGCTTATGTTTTGGATGATTGGTACACCTATGCAGGTGAACCAACCCATTTAATTAATCCTACACCAGGAAAAATATTGGTAATAAAAACAAGAACTGGAAAATACGCGAAATTAGAAATTTTGAGCTATTATAAAGATGCACCTGCAGAACCAAACGCGTTTACTGATGAGACACCTTATTATACGTTCAATTATGTTTATCAACCAAATGACGGTGTAACTACTTTTTAACATGTCAAAATCAATCAAAATACTATTTATTGTTTTTCGTCTTCTTTTAGGTGGTTTTATGATTTACGGCGGTATTCAGAAATTTAATAAACCTATCCCAACACCAATTGAAGTTGTTCAAAAAGCCAATAAGTTTAAGTCACCCGAAAAGGAAAATACCTTGCAAAAAATTCTGTATATAAGTGGAAGCAAACAAACGGGCTATTTTTGGCAAGTGTTAGGCATTTGTGAACTGCTTTTTGGCTTTCTTCTGATTATTCAGGGTACAGGATTTGTGGCGGCCTTGTTTCTATTGCCAATAACCCTGCATATTTTCCTTTTCCACTTGTTTCTGGAAGCAGATGAGGTAGGGGAACTTATAAAAACTGGCGGATTGTTCGCCTTAAATATAGCCCTAGTTTTATACGAAAAAGAAAAATGGAAACATTTACTTTGGATCAAACCACTGTAATTTTTTGAGTTAGTAAAAACCAGATGTTTATAAAAGCATCTGGTTTCTTTTTATAGCCTTTAAAATAGCCTTAATTTTACCAGCATGAGAAAGCTATTAAGTTATATCTACCCTATCACTAAAAAAATCACTTCTAAACATAATGGTGAACTGGAAATTACATGGTATAACGGAAAAAAACACCTCAACTCAAAAAATGCCAATTATTCTTATGGCTCTCTACAAAAAATATTAAAAATAGGGTTGCAAAAAATTGACTTGAAGAATTGTAAAGAAATCCTGATTTTGGGCATGGGCGGTGGCAGCGTCATAAAAACGTTACGGGATGATTTTAACTATCAACATCAAATTACTGCTGTGGAAATCGATCCAACCATTATTAAAATTGCTGATGAGGAGTTTGATATTCGTGAAAGCAAAAACCTCAACATTATTTGTGATGATGCTCAACTTTTTATGCAGTTAAATACCAAAAAATTCGATTTGGCCATTATCGATCTTTATATTGATACCAAAGTACCCAACGCTTTTTTGGAAATTCCTTTTTGGAAAAATTTGAGCAATGCAGTTTCCACCATTTTGTGCAATGCCTCTTTAGAATTAAAAAATAATGATAAGCTTGCCACAATTAAAAGGTTTTTAAAAAGCAAAAATTATCAAGTTGATTTTTATGAAAAAGTAAACGGAACCAATACGTTGTTGGTAGCGAATAAAGAAAATCTTGAATAAAATAATAATCCAATTACTTTCGAGGTAAATTTATCTTTTTTTTAGAGTCATTTTTGCCACTAATGCACGAATAAAAGTAAAAAATAAACACATTATTATAACGAATAAAAAATCTATAGATTTTTTTTTAAATTAGCGTTGATTCATTTTATTTTGATTTCTAATATTTAAAAATTAGTGAATTCGTGGCATCATTTATTAAAAGTGATTTTGTGCTAGATAATACTCATAAAAACAATTTGTTGTCCCCGCTAGCCAAGGGGACAATTATCACAATTTCAATTTGCCTAATCCAGGATATTTACTAGGGTATAATACCCCTTTTTTCAATTGAAACATTCCTTTGCATGGATCGTCTATCATATCTAAATGTCCATCAAGGTCAGCATAATGGATATTGGGGCGTGAGAGTGCAAAATGTAATCCCGCCGATATACCCAAACTACATTCGTCAATACAACCCACCATGGCTTCCAATTTTGCCGATTTTGCCACGGAATTGATATGCAAACCTTCCAATATACCACCTACTTTTTGCAATTTGATGTTTACCATGTCTATCCGTTCATTTTGGGCAAGGCGGAAAACATCTCTTAAAGTTTTTAAACTTTCATCTGCCATTACAGGTAAGCCAACTTTTTCGGTAATTTCGCCCAGCAATTCATCACTACCTACTTTACTCGGTTGTTCAAAAATTTCGATTCCAATATTTTTGGTAGCACTTACAAATTTTATAGCTTCTTCAACCGAATAACCTTGATTTCCGTCAAAACGCCATTTTACTTTCGGAAATAATTCGTGCAATCGCATCATTTTTTCTATATCTTCATTAATATTCAGTCCACCTTTAATTTTTATGATACTAAACCCTTGTTTTACAAAATCTGTTGCTTTCTTTAGGGTTTCTTCCATTGGAAGAATTCCGATGGTAATACTTGTAGCTATGCTATTACGATACCCTCCTAAAAGTAGATATAAAGGTACATCGGCTTTTTTAGCGATTAAATCGTGCATAGCCAAATCCACCATCGCCAAAGACGATGATTTTTCCTTTAACAGAACTTTTAAATCCGCTAATATTTTGGCATAATTAAAGGGGTTTTTTCCTTTTAAAAAGGGAATAATAATATCCTTAATTGTCGTTTCAACCTGCTCTGGGGTTTCATTGGTTACTACTTTATCTGGTGCTGCACAACCGTATCCTACCAAAGTGGAATCCGTTTCAATTTTTAAAATAAAATTTGTAGCATGGCTTATAGTTTCATAAGCAATGGTATAGGGTTCTGATAATTTAATGTCAAAACGCTGGTAAGATATTTTTTGGATGTTCATGTTGTAATAAATAATTAGGTTGTTGTGCTTCGGAAGGTGAACACACCCCTAACCCCTCTCAAGAGGGGAACTGTTCGTGCAAACATTAATAATGACAAAATTTGAGCTTTAATAAGTGCCCATTATGGGCTAATATCTTTTTTGGTACAAATCTGCCAATGGTGTGTTTTTAATTGATTCTACAAATTTTACCATTTGCCCAATCATTAATTTCCACATTTTTTCACCTTTTTCGGCAGTTGCTTTTGTGGCATCGCCCATAACACCACTTTCAGAAATTTTATGGGTATGTACATACCAACTGACCGCCCTTTCATTGTCATAATCTAAGAATTTACTGCCAAATTCCAGCGTTTCATTAACCGCTTTGTCCATTTGAACCATATCTGGACGAATTGCCAATGAAGTGCTGGTTTCAATTTCGCCAGCATGAATATCATTTGGAGTATCAATTAAATTGTATAAATCAACATCACTGGTTTCTCCCGTATCCACGCAAACAAATATTTTAGCATCGCGGTTTATCATTTGAGCGGCATAACTCAAGGTTGGAGCATTATCTCCATGACCATTCAGGATAATCAGTTTTTTAATACCATTTTTCGCCAAACTCATCCCTAAATCGTATACAAATTTTGACAGGGCATCGTTAGTTACGCTCAAGGTGCCTTTAAAATCATCATGATGATAAGATACCCCAAATGGAATGGTTGGCAATACCAATGGCTTGGGATCTTCGCAGGCTTCAGCAACTTTAAATGCCATGTATTTTGCATCAAAATAATCTACGTCCACAGGCAAATGTGGGCCATGTTGTTCTATAGCACCGCAGGGCAAAATGGCAGTATCAACGGTTTTTAAATACGCTTCCAACTCGGGCCAAGTCATTTGTTCCCACAGAAAAGAGGCTGTTTTATAATTTTGTTCTTTCATTTTTATGGTAAAAGTTATTAGGTTATTGAGTTACTGGTTATTAAAAAGAATTGCCTACCTAAGTAACCAAATAATATAATAACTCAGTAATTTCGATTTTAATCTAAAAAATAAGGTACATTATTTAATTCCTTATCCACATCAAAAGTATACCATTTTCTATCTACTAATTGCACAACACCGTCACTATATTTTCTATAAATGTCAAATATTGGTTTTCTGATGTGCTTTGGTAAATCTGCTAAGTTACTCCGCTCTTTATCAAATCTCAACTGAGTAATTTCTTGGTGTTTTTTGGCCAATTTTAAGGTATGTTCGTTTTTATCTATCAAATTTTTCTCAACTAACAGATGGTACAAATGTGCTGCATCACTGCCCAACTGTTTTACGCTTTTTTGAGATAAGGCTTCCAAACCTTTTTTGATTTGAGCATCCGTATAACCGCATCTTTTGGGGTCTTCACCCAAGGCAGACAGCATACCGATTATTCTCCTACATTTTTCGCAGTTTCCACAGGGTAACATTCTATCGTTCTCAACATGGGCAGCATGACATGAAACTTGGTGTTTTTGCAATTCGGGATAACGTTTAACCAATATTTTTAGAATTAACAATTCTGATAGACTCCGTAAAATGGAATATTGATACATATTCCAGCCTTTTTTCTTGTAATATCTTGTTAAGGCATTATCAAAATATTTGCTCTGATCGTAAATGGCATTATAATGGGTAATCCCTTCATAATTACCTTTTACAGTTGTATCATATTCATTCCCTATCAATATATTAGCAACATTTCTTTTTCTGGCAACTGGTAGCACCCCAAAAAGAAAAACCGCAACCGTCCATAACCGTATTGGATAAATATCTGCCCTAATATTTTGAAAATTTTCCTTGATAAAAGGCATTTGTTTGACCATCCAATTAAAAATACGGTCACTATTACACCATGGCTTAGCTGTATTAGCCTCAATTTCGTGAAAATGTTTATGAGCATTTATTGCTGTAAACCAATGCCTACCAGATTCGTTTATAAAAATGGGATGTGGAACTCCAATTTCTTTTATAAGACCATAGGTGAGCAAACTGTCTTTACCCCCACTGCTTAAAATTGCGTATTCATTAATATTAGTTTCAACTTGTTTTTTATCAATTTTTAAATAGTCGAATTGTGTATTGACAAAAGATATTTTGGCAGCAGTAAATCGCTCCATTTTTTCAGCTAGGATAGTATCAAAAGGTGGTTTTAAAAACTCGTTCTTAAACTGAAATTTTAGTACAAATATTTCACGTGATGTATTTTCCAACATATCTTTGAGGAAACTTTTATCGGCTTCATCAAAAAGTCCGTCTAATTCAATAGTTTCAAAAAATAAACCATAATTTAAAGCCACTTGCACCGCCATCATTGATGCCATATTGACATCATCTGCATTTTTTTTATCAAAATAAGGATTGTTGTAAGAATAAATCAACTCATTGCTCAATTCCCCACCATCCTTTTTAACAATTGTGTAAGTAGCCTTTACCCTTTTTGGTTCAATAGTAATTTGGTGGACTTTTAGCTTAGAAAAAACAACAAGATCACGAATTTTCGTCATTTTACTTTTGATTTTAACAAGCTGATTAATTCATCCGCACCATGTGCCAATACATCAAAAGTCGGTAGACCTGTTTCTTTTTCCACAGCTTTGCATGCGGGCAAAATTTCGTCTTCAGTCATCTCTTCATGGTTTAAAGTAATGGCAATCACTTTTTTACCTGAAATTACTTCAATGGCATTGATTTGTTCTTTAATGGAATGTAATTTATAGCCAGGAAAACCATCATATTCAACCCGTTTTGGAGCATGTTGCAAGATTACATAATCGGGACGGCCAGCCGCTAGAATTTCAAACCCGCCAGGATAAGCAGGATTCATCAAACTGCCCTGACCTTCAATGACGATAACGTCTGGTTTTTCGTTGTTATAGGCACTGACAACGGCGTGTTCAATTTCGCCCGAAACAAAATCGTTAATACAACTGTCCATAATCATGGAGTATTTTGCACCTTGCATCCAAGCAGTTTGACCTGTACCTACCATTTCAGCTTTTAGCCCTGCTTTTCTAAATGCGTGGACAATAATCCAAGCCGTGGTTCGCTTGCCAATTGCGGAATCCGTACCTAAAATGGCTAATTTTAAACAGTTTACTTTTTCTATATCACCTGTAAAAAAATGCAATTGATCTCTGTCAGGAGTTTTACGGACGTCTCTAATTTGACAATTGTTTTCTTTTGCAAGATATACCAGAACCTTATCATTGGTCAAAAAATCATGCAGACCGCTATCTACGTTCCAGCCCATTTCTAGAGCTTTTTTAATAGTGCCTTTTGCTTGAGAAGGTAATCGGCCACCATCAGGTGCTAATCCAATTACAAGAGATTTAGGAATGTTTTTCGATTCGGTCAATTTTTTAACAGCATCTTCAATACTCTTAAAAACTAGAATACCGCTTTCTTTTCCGTCCAATACCTTACCTGCATCTTTTCCAGAATGGTTACTATCAATAACACCAACTACTTCGTAACGTTCAGTAAAACGTACTAATCCGTGAGCCGTTTTTCCGTTTGGTGTATTAAAAGCACCTTCACAATACACAAGTGCTTTTCCGTCGATTGAATTTTTCATATATATTTATATTAATATTTTGCTGTGACAACCGCTACAAATCTATCGGGTTCAAAGTTTAATTTTTCATCTAATTCTAGTAAGGCTATCAATCCTGCTGTAGCTGCTGGTAAAATTTTTATTCCCTCTTTTTTTAATAAAAATGAACACATTTCTTTCATTTTTTTATCGCTAATGTTAAAAGCTTCTCCTTCAGATTGCCGCAATGCATACAGGGCTTCTTCGCCATCAAAACTATGCCAATTGATTAAGGGTTCGTTATATTTAGTTTCTTTTATTGCTTCGGGATTTAAATCTTTGCAAAAATCTAACCCCTGCCTGAAAGACTGAACTATTGGGTTTTTACCAGTAGAAGAGCCAGCAATCATCTTTGGAATCCGAGAGGTTTTTCCTCTTTTATACAAACTTACAAAGCCACGGTAAAGTCCTGCAAACAACGTACCGTTGGAAACAGGTGCAGCACAATACTTGGGAGCATCACCCAATTCCTCAACAATTTCAAAAGCAATTTGCGAATAGGCTGAAATTTGCAAAGGTGTATTAACACCACCAGGATTGGCATCGTACCATTCGTTTTTAATTGCAATTTCCGTACTTTCAGTAACCACATCTTCATAACTACCCGGTAATCGAATAATTTCTGCATTGAGCGATTCCATTTCGGTAATTCTATCGGTATGATAGGTTTCAGGAATATAAATTTTACAATTTATACCTGCTAAATTAGCCGTCAAAGCCATTGCCACACCATAATTGCCACAAGTAGCCAGAGAAACTACGTCAAATTCCCTACGCAATGCGTCATAAACTTGAGCAAAAGCTATACGGTCTTTTTGTGTGCCTGTGGGATTGTCGCCTTCATATTTGACATACAACTGACGGATATCAAACTCACGTTCCAACGTTTTTGCACGGTTTAGACTAGTATCTCCAGATTCCAAATTGATAATGTCCTCGTAGCTTTCTAGTCTATCAATTAGCGACTTACTTTTATCTTTTACAAACTCGCTTAGCTTATAAGCTTCTGAAGATACTTTATTTTCTGAAGTTTTTACACCATCTTTTAAATCCATTTTCACCCCTAATTTATTAAGCTAAATTACTGAAAAATAGAATATACAAATAAAATATTATTTCACACTTTATAACTTTTTTTAAGTTTCTTAAAAATAAATATATCCGAATGTAAACGGATAATTTGTATATTGCCGATAAATACATCTAGCTTGAAATTTAAATCTATTTTATTACTTCTTTTTTGTTGCCAAGTTGGTTTTGCACAATTGTCCGATTTGACTTTAAGTGTAATGAATCAGTTAAATATTGAAGAAGAAGACTGTGATGGGTTATTTGCAGAAATGGAATTGCCAAACGGAAAAAATGAAACTGTTGTTGTAATACCAAAAATAGGTGAGCAAGACGAGGATTATACTGCGTTAGATAGCTATGTGGCTTTGGTAAACAACAAAACCAATGAAATAAAAAGCTTGTTTTTTGAGAGTCACGAAACTAATGGTTGGCAATCAGATGCTATATTTATCTATGAAATTAGCATTGACACAACCTCTTATATGGTGGATAATAATAGTAGAGCTTTTGGTGTCATTCTGCATAGTAGAAATATGTCGCAACCCAATCCCTATTATGATAAAAGCATTTCACTTTTTATACAGCATGGCGATAGTTTGCAAAACGTCCTTAAAAATTTTGAAATATATAGTTATGGCGGAGAAACAGATATGAAGTGTTATGGAGATTTTTATGAATCTGAGAAATCTTTAACTCCATCCAAAAATAAAACGAATGGTTTTTATGACATTGAAGTTACAAATACCATCAAAGAAATTCAATTTAGAAAAAACGAAGGGGAATGCAACAAATCCATTGCCTCAACAAAAGTAGTAAAATCGGTTTTGGAATTTGTAAACGGAAAATATATCCTTAAATAATTATGAATAAAGTTTGTCCCGAATGTGGTAATAAAGTAGTGGGAAGAGAAGATAAAAAATTCTGCTCTGATTATTGTCGAAATGCTTTTAACAATAAAGTAAATAGGGACAGTAAAAACCTAATAAGAAATACCAATAACCGATTAAGAAAAAATTATAAAATACTCACTGACCTAAATACAACAGGTAAAACAAAAGTTACAAAATCAAAATTATTGAATCAAAATTTCGATTTTAACTTTTTTACTTCTATTTATACCACAAAAACTGGAAACACCTATTATTATGTCTATGACCAAGGGTATTTGTCTTTGGATAATGATTTTTATTTGTTAGTTAAAAATGAGTAAAAGCATGAAAATTATTTATCATAATAACATTCTTATTATCAGATACTTAAAATCTACGCGAAAATTATTTTTACTTTTTTAGGGGGAATTTTTCACGGCAACTTGTTTCATATTCGAAGCAGCGTTACAAACAATGCTTCAGTCGAAAACGGGAAAATTGCTATGAAATACCAGTTTCAAATTTTAATATGAAAAAGAAAAATTTAATTACGGTATTCTATCTGACCATTAAAAAAAATTCAAAAATATCAGATAAAAAAAGACAATAATCAAACCGTTAGAAACTTGTCTCCTTTCTCCCCAGAAAAAGACGAAAAATTAGTATAAGTTGATAGTTTAGTTAGAGAAAATTGTCCTGCTGAAAAGCGGGACTTTTTTTGTTTAAAAGAATAATTAAAATACCTAATTCCAAAGTAATTTTTTATTTAATATTACAACTAAAGTAATTTTTCTTGGCACAACCTCCTTTTCTTTGATTTTAAAACTCTAAAACAAGCTTATAATACATTTAAATATTTTTCCTTAAAATATTTATTTTGAATATAAATAATTGATAATCAATATTTTAAAAATTTATTTGTAAAAATTATCATTTTTTAGGGGGAACTTTAAGCCGCAGATTGTTTTATAATTGAAGTGGAGTTACAAACAATGTTTCAGTCGTAATAAGTGGAAATTTAATTATAAAAAATGAAAAATTATACCATTAAAACTTTATCTCCTTTATCTCCTTTCTCCCCAAATTAAGGAAATGAAAATTAAAATTTTCATTTTACCTCACCCGAAACCGCCCATTGCGGTTTCGACCTCTCCGAAGGAGAGGTAAAATGGAATTCTCGACAAAATTAAAGAAGTTAAAAAAGTAATAAAGATTAGTTTAAGTTGATAGTTTAGTTAGAGAAAATTGCCCCGTTGAAGAACGGGGCTTTTTTGTTGCAGATTCAAAAATTTAATTGAAATTTTTTGCAGCTATATGCCGAAGCAGTATTTTATGATTTATTTACCTCTCCTTCGGAGAAGTCATAACTGACATTTTTGTCAGTTATAGGTGAGGTAAAATAAAAAATTTCAATATAGAACCTAAATTAGAGTTGAGATTTATCAATTACTTTTATGACTGTAATTTTAGTAGTGCTAGATTAGTGAAATTTTTTATTTCCAGTTTTGTCCTTTTTGCTCTAATGCCGCAATTAAAATGTCCTTTTGACTAATTTGTCCGACTAACTTACCGTTTTGTACAATTGGAAAACGTCGATGCTTTGCTTTTAAAAACTTGTCCGCAGCTTCAAAAATATCCATGTTACCATCAATAGTATCAACATTTTTAACCATGTGTTTTTCTACCGTATTATTATCCATTGGCATGTTATAATATCTGCTCTCAGAAATGTGTTTGATACAATCCCCTTCAGAAATAACGCCTACCAATTCGTTATTATCGTTAACCACAGGGCCACCTGAAATCCTGTTTTTAATCAATGATTCTATAACTTCGGACACCGGTTGGTCAGCTTTAAAAGTGATTAACTTTGTTGTCATGTAATCGGACACCAAAGCGGGTTTTAATTGATCTTTTTGAGATGGTGTTCTTTTACCTTGAAAACTTTTGATTGCCATAACTTTATATTTTTAGGTTTGCATAAATATATAATAATTTCTTTAAAAATACTTACTTTAGTCAAAATTCCGCACTCGATCAAATTTGAATTCTAAATGAAAAAATACGCCTCAGCTGTTTCCTTTTTAATAATTATTACCGCTATTTATTTGTCATTCAGTAGCTTAATGCCCAAAAAAATATCCGATAATACAACATCACTTACACAATTCTCTACAGAAAGAGCTCTTGTACATTTAAAAGAAATTTCTAAAAAACCACATTTTGTAGGAACTATTGAGCATAAAAAAGTGCAAGATTATATTGTTGCCGAACTTCAAAAACTTGGTTTGAAAACGGAAATACAACAACAAGTTGCTCTTAATAAAAAATGGAGGGCGGGTACAACTGCTCAAAATATTATTGCCAAAATAGAAGGCTCCTCAAACTCAAAAGCTTTATTATTATTGACACACTATGATAGTGCCGTACATTCATCTTTGGGAGCAAGTGATGCTGGAAGCGGAGTTGTCACAATCTTAGAAGGTTTAAGAGCTTTTTTAGCCAAAAATAAAAATCCAAAAAACGATATTATTATTCTTCTTTCCGATGCAGAGGAATTGGGTCTTTTAGGTGCCAATGCTTTTGTAAACCATCATCCTTGGGCAAAAAATGTAGGTTTAGTCTTAAACTTCGAATCAAGAGGTAGCGGTGGCCCCAGTTATATGCTCATGGAAACCAATGGTGGTAATAAAAAACTGATTGAGCAATTTTCGAAGGCTAACCCTAAATATCCTGTGGCAAGTTCATTAATGTACAGTATTTATAAAATGTTGCCCAATGACACTGACTTAACCGTTTTTAGAGAAGATGGCAGTATTCAAGGTTTTAATTTTGCTTTTATTGATGACCATTTTGATTACCATACTCAGCTGGACAGTTACGAAAGATTGGATAGGAACACGTTGGAACATCAAGCCAGTTATTTAATGCCGATGCTTGACTATTTTGCCGATGCCGATTTGGAAAACCTAGAATCAAATGATGACAATGTTTATTTTAATCTCCCTTTTGTAGGTATGGTTTTTTACCCGTTTTCATGGGTATTACCAATTATTATTATTTGTTTAATTCTATTCGTTGTTTTACTGATTTTTGGAATTGCGAAAAAGAAAATAAATACTCCCCAAATTTTAAAGGGATTCGTTCCGTTTTTGTCGTCCTTAATTATTGGGGGTCTAATAGCTTTTTTTGGTTGGAAATTATTGTTAAAAATCCATCCACAATATCAAGACATTTTACACGGATTTACATATAATGGCCATTGGTATATTGCCGCATTTTCTGCATTGACCTTGGCAATTTGCTTCATCATTTATAAAAAATTTCTTAAAAGGGATGAAGCCATAAATTTAATGGTGGCCCCAATTTTTATTTGGATTCTTATAAATATTGCTATAGCCTTTTATTTAAAAGGAGCGGGATACTTTATTATTTCGGTAATTTATGGATTAATAGTTTTGGCATTGCTCATATTCTCAAAAAAAGAAAACTCTTCTATTTTATTAAGCCTATTGTCAATTCCCGTTTTATTTGTTTTTGCTCCGTTGGTACAAATGTTCCCAATCGGATTGGGATTAAGAATTTTAGCAGTAAGTAGCGTTTTTATCGTTTTACTTTTTGGATTGTTGTTGCCCATTTTTTCATCTTTTAAAAACATTAAAAATTTGGGTAAATTATTTTTAGCATTAGCGGTTTTAATTTTTATAATGGCATCGTTAAATTCAGGTTATACTATTGACCGGAAAAAGCCAAATAGTATTATTTATGTATTGGATGCCGATAAAAACAAGGCATATTGGGCCAGTTATAACAACAAGATTGACGAATTTACAAAACAATTTTTGAGTGAAAATCCAATAAAGGGAGGTTTTGACAATTCAACAACCGCAAGTAAATATGGTTCAAGGGTACAACTGCATAAACAAACTGAAGTTAAAACTATTATTCAGCCTCAAATAGAAATTTTAAAGGATACAATTATTGGTGATGATAGGCATGTTGATTTAAGTATTACACCTCAACGTTTGGTAAATCGTATTGAATTTATTTCTAAAAATCCAATTGTGTTTACATCTTTTAAAATTAATGGTGAAACTTTAAAAAAAGAAATAGATAAAAACTATGTTTTCTATTTGCGTGAATCAGGACAAACAGTTTTTAGCTATTATTTTTCAAATTTAGATAAAAATATGGATATCGAATTTGCCATCCCAAGTGGCCCATCTCCTTCATTCTACCTCTATGAGACCTCATATGATCTCTTTGAAAACATGGCTTTTGACATTACACCAAGAACAGAAACCATGATGCCCATGCCATTTGTAATCAATGATGCCATAATCATAAAAAAACAGATAAATCTTGATTAAAAAGTATTGGAAAGGTTATATTTGTACTTCAAAATTTTATAACAAATGACCACAATCAACGATTTTAATTTCGAGAATAAAAAAGCATTAATACGTGTTGACTTTAACGTACCATTAGATGAAAATTATAAAGTAACCGATACTACGAGGATAGAAGCTGCCAAACCCACTATTATAAAAGTTTTGGAAGATGGTGGAAGCTGTATTTTAATGTCGCATCTTGGCCGTCCAAAAGGGGTAAGTCCTGAATTTTCGTTGTCCCATATCGTTGACACGGTTAGTGAAATCATCGGTGTTCAAGTAAAATTTGTTGATGATTGCATTGGTGATAAGGTTGAGACCGCTGCTTCCGAATTACAGCCAGGAGAAGTTTTATTGTTAGAAAACCTTCGTTTTTACGATGAAGAAACAAAGGGTGATAAAGCTTTCGCTGAAAAGCTTTCTAAACTAGGTGATATTTATGTTAACGATGCTTTTGGCACTGCTCATAGAGCACACGCTTCTACTACTATTGTTGCTCAATTTTTTGAAGGAAAAAAATGTTTTGGAGATTTGTTGGCGAAAGAAATTACCAGTATAAAAAAGGTTTTTGAAGATAGCGAAAAACCTGTAACCGCAATTTTGGGCGGTGCTAAGGTTTCATCTAAAATTACCGTAATCGAAAATATTTTAGATAAAGTAGATCACCTTATAATTGGAGGTGGTATGAGTTTTACATTTATAAAGGCACAAGGTGGTAAAATTGGAGATTCCATTTGTGAAGATGACAAACAGGAATTAGCATTGGATATTTTAAAACAAGCCAAAGAAAAGGGTGTAAAAGTTCATTTACCTGTTGATGTCATAGCAGCGGATGATTTCAGTAACGATGCCAATACGCAAGTTGTAGATATTAATAACATTCCTGACGGATGGCAAGGAGTTGATGCCGGTCCAAAAACCAATGTTGGTTTCTCTTTTGTTATTGCCCAATCTAAAACCATTTTGTGGAATGGCCCCGTAGGTGTATTTGAAATGCCAAAATTTGCCAAAGGCACTATCGAATTAGGCAATGCCATTGCAGATGCTACTGTAGACGGAGCATTTTCTCTTGTTGGTGGCGGGGATTCTGTTGCTGCAGTAAAACAATTCGGGTTTGAAGACAAGGTAAGTTATGTCTCCACTGGAGGTGGAGCCATGCTAGAAATGTTAGAAGGTAAAGAATTGCCTGGGATTGCGGCGATATAAAAAGCCCCTCTGTCTCCCTGAAGGGAGAAACTTCTTTATGACGGTTTGTGATTGATGATTTTGGGTTTGTGACTATTAATTTGAAACAGTAATTGAGGTAGTTGTTTATAACTATTGTTTAGACTAACTATCTTTTTTCATTGATGTTAGAATTCACAAAAAACTATTACACCATTAACTAATAACTTTTCACAATTAAACGCTTAAACAACAGTCAAAAATGAAATACACTAAATTACCACATACCGATATAAAAGTTAGCAAAATCTGTCTCGGCACCATGACTTGGGGAGAGCAAAATACTGAAGCCGAAGGTCATGAACAAATGGATTATGCCCTAGCACAAGATGTTAATTTTTTTGATACTGCAGAAATGTATTCCATTCCGGGTAAGGCCGAAACTTATGGTTCAACAGAAAAAATTATTGGTACTTGGTTTAAAAAAACGAGGAATAGAGAAAAAATAGTGTTGGCATCAAAAATTGCTGGACCTGGTATCGCTCATATTCGCAATACTGGTTTTTCTAAAAATGCCATTACAGAAGCTTTGCACGGAAGTTTAAAAAGGTTGCAAACCGATTACATAGACCTATACCAATTGCATTGGCCGGAAAGACCTGTTAATTTATTTGGAATTAGAGATTATCCTTATCAAAAAGAAGGTGAGTGGGAAGATAATTTTGCCGAAGTATTAGAAACCTTAGATAGTTTTATAAAAGAAGGTAAGATAAGACATATCGGGGCTTCCAATGAAACACCTTGGGGCGTTATGCGATATTTAGAAGAATCTAAAACCAAAAATTTACCCAGAATGATAACCATTCAAAATGCATATTCATTATTGGCAAGGAGTTTTGAAGCAGGACTTTCGGAAATCTCCTTAAAAGAAGGTGTGGGATTGTTGGCATATAGTCCTTTGGCATTTGGTGTACTTTCGGGCAAATATTTAAACGGAAAAGGTCCTAAAAACGGACGTATAAATTTATTTCCAGCCTATAAAAGATATAGCAGTGCTGAATGTGCTAAAGCGGCGGCAGAATATTTAAAAATCGCTGAAAAGCACAACTTAAGCTTGACCCAACTTTCATTGGCTTTTATAAATCAATTGCCCTTTGTAACCGGTAACATAATTGGTGCAACAAAAATGAGTCAGCTTAAAGAAAATATTGACAGCATAAACATTGATTTGTCTCAAGAAGTTATTGATGAAATTAATGAAGTGCATAGTAAAATTCCGAATCCGGCGGCTTAAATACTTAAAAAATCAAAGCTGATTCTATAAATACCCTTTCTTTATTCTTTCAAGGTTTTAATAAGTTCATCCACTTTTTGCAATCTTGGCAATATTTCATTTTTCACTATTCTTTTATTATTATAATAGGTATAAATACCTATCCCAATCAGAGCCAAAAATGATAGGACTGCTACATATCGTCCTAAAGGCTTATCCCAAACACCTACAAAAAACAATATATATATGGGGTACATACTCAAAGTTTTCCAATTTAACGAAGTATCAAATATTCTCTTTTGGGCAAAAAGATAGACCCTAGTCTTTTCTAAATATTGTAGGTAATTTTCTTCTAGGTCACTTGGTTTGAATTTTTTTATGGATGACATTCGAGTTCCTATATATATAGCCCAAACAACTATTAGTGCCGATGCAATTTTCATGGAAATGAAAGGGGCCCAATAAACTCCGAAAACAAATCCCAGAACTGTTATCACTCCAGAAATAACATTAACCCGTTCTATATTCTTCCACCAACGGTTAAAACGGTCTAAACTTGAATCGAGTTCTATCATCAATTTAGATTTTTCAAATTTTAAGCGTTCCCGATTGCTGGACGATTGCCAGATATTAATTAGTTCATCTTCTATCATAATGTTTTATTTATGCAGTTCAATAATTTTGATTTTATTCGCTTAATTTTTACGGCTACATTGTTTTCAGACAAGCCTAGAATACTTGAAATTTCTCTATATGCTAATCCTTCCAAGTAAAGAGCAACTATCGCTTTATCAGCTTCATTCAATTTTTTCACACACTTTCTGAGAATATATAGTTTTTCACTTTCCTCATCGCCCTTTTCCTCCGACCCAAAATTGGCAATAGTCATACTATCTAATCGAATGAATCGCTTTTGGTTCCTTGTGTGTTTAGACTTGAAACGAAGGCAAACATTTAAGGCAACTCTAAACATCCAAGTACTGAGAGATGAATTGCCTTTAAATGAGTCCATGGACCTCCAAATATGAACTAAAACCTCTTGTAAAAGATCTTTTTTGTCCTCGGAATCTATTGCATAAATAGAGCAAATTCTAAGCAGTTTTTGCTGATTTTGCGTTAATGCTTCTAAAAATATATTTTCAAGGTTCTTTTGCATTATAAGGTCTTGCTTCTACCCTTAGATTCGCAAAGTCATTTACATAGAGGTTTTTTATATCATTAGTTAACCCTATTTCGATGAGTTAGCTTCTATACGGGAGAACCCTCAATAATTGTAAATAACAACCAAACCGATAAA
>NZ_JAXKVV010000012.1:0-99123 GCF_034296135.1 Aureibaculum koreense | reverse complement strand
CGCTACAAGATAAAATTACTGAGATGGTAAACCAACTAACTCCTGAACTTATAAAATCTATCACCAGTTATCAATTATACACTAAAACATTTTTTGAGTATTTTTAAATCAGAAATGGTATTAGAAACTATTTTCCTACAAATACATTTGAATCGCTCAAAAAGGAGCTGCATATTGTTGCCACAAATTTGCACGAAGGTACGTGTTGTCATTTTTCAAGCGGCCAATTATTAAAACCTCTGTTGGCTTCAGCAGCTTTGCCACCTGTATTTTGCCCCGTTCGTATAGATGGTTATTTGTATGCGGACGGCGGTATTATGAACAATTTCCCGATTGAGCCTTTACTTGAAAAAACCGATTTTATTATAGGGTCTTATACTACTTCAGTTACTAAATTAAACCCATCTATGATTAAAAACTCTTTTGAAATTACCAGTAGGGCAAATTCATTGATGCTGTACTCCAATTCTGTCAACAAATTTAATATCCCCGATATTCTATTTAAACCTACAGGTTTAGAATATATTGGTGTGTTGGACAAAAAAGGTATAGAAAAGGCATATATTATTGGCTATGATTATGCATCAAAATATCTTGAGAACATTATTGCCTAGTTAAACCTAGGTTCTAATTATAGGCATTAACAAAAAAAGCCCTCAAAATTGAGAGCTTTCTTATTAAGTACAGGCGGAGAGACTCCCCTCGACTTTGCTCGGGACAGGCTTCTCGTCTCTTTTGAATCCATTTATAGAATTTTGAGGGTTTGTTGTACCTGTGCTGTACCTGATATCACCCTACTTTCACATTGAATTAAATTCAAACAAACTCCACGTTAAGGTTATCAAGAGAGATATAAAAAACTGGCGAAAATGTAAGGCTGAGATTATCTTCAGCGGCATCTGTATATGGAGCTATACATAACAATCGGTTATTTTCGAAGTCGGTCTTCAACACGGTAGGGCCAAATAAATTTTCAGAACCAAGAATTTTTTCTCCTAATATCGTCCATGGTCCGTCAATAGAATCAGATTTATATAGTCTTACTCCCTTGTCAACTTCATCATCAAATTGCCCTTCATACAACCTATTACAAGTAGAAATAACAAGATAATATAAATCTTCTTCTTTATCATACAAGACCTTTGGAAGTTCTAATTGGGTAAATTCATTCCCATCTGGAACAGTAACAGGAGGGAATAATTTTTCTATTCGATAAAATTCTTGATCTTTTTTTAATTCTGCCCTAACCAAGGCACTTTTTTTAGGACTGATTTTGCCTCCCCAAAAAAGGTTTATCTTTTCATCTTTATCAACAAAAATAAAAGGGTCTCGCCATGCTAATATTGGTCCACCATCTTCTCCTTTATTATTACCAAGTTTTTCTGGCACATCTAAATAATAACCTTTTTTAGTGATTTCTTTCCAATCTCTGAGAGGAGACGATAAAGCGATATCTGAAACTTGGTCGATATTGTAACCATTATTGGTGACCCCTAAAACAATGTTTTGGAGAAAATTACGACTAGAATCAACACTCTCAAGTCCCGTAAATGCAACTAACTTTCTACCGTCAGCTAATGGTTCGATTGAACCGCTCCAAACAGTGTTGCAATTAAGTTTTTTTGACCATAATTCTGATTTTAAAAAACATCCTTCATCTTTCCAATTTCTCCCTGAATCATCAGAAGTAAAATGCCTAATGTGAAACGGAAAACCATTACGTTCCATAGGTTGAAGTAATGTACCATCTGGTTTAAATCGTGAAATAGCCAAACAATAAAGATGAATCATATCCCCTTCCACATATGACCAAGCGTCCCAAAGATAAAGCAATGGGTGACGAATACCATTCTCAAATTTGCGATTATAAGGAGGAGGAATTACGAGTGTCTTATCTTTCTTATTGACTGGTGTTGTACTCATTTTTAATTTAATTGTAAAATTTAATATTGTTTAGAGACCTTATTAATAATATTAAATTTTAAAAAATCAATGTTTTGTCCACCCCTGATTCTGTATAACATATTTCAAATTTGAACGTGTTGAGGTTAGCTTTTAATTGTGCAGAATTGTTTTTAAGAGACCATAAGATATCTATTTCATCTATAGAGGAGTCCTTTATAATTACTTCTCCTAAAAAGGCCTTAGAAGTATTTCTTAATCTTAGTAATTCAAGTTGATTTAATACAATTTCTGTCTTCAGTCCTTTTTCAATGTCAGACAAACTAAGATTAGTACGATTGATTTCTTTATGGCCTCCACTTCCTGGTTTATCCGCTGCTTTGTAATCATTTTTTCCCGCAAATAAGTCTAAATACCAAATCTGTGGAATACCAGGCATAAATAGCTGTATGGCTCTTGCTAACAATAATTTTCTTTCATCTTCACCTAAGGCACTAAAAAACGTTGCATTTATTTGATAATATGAAATCTTATTTCCCGATGGATCGTATAGGTTCTTAACTCTCCCTCCACGTTCCATAATTTTATTCATAATAGCTTCTATTTCATTATCTTCCAACAAACCCCTATTGTAATTGCCATTAACTTCTTTTCCTTTAAGATCTAGAACAGGAATTCCATCATGACATCCAAGCATGTTTACTGTTTTATATCCATTACTAATAATTTCTTTCGCCCATTTTAATAATGCCTTATTATTCGCATTTTCAAGGGTATGAATAACTAACCCCGGTAAAAAGAAGTCGTAAATATAATAGCCTTTTTTGGCAACTTCATCATGAACTCCCAATCCATATTCTGCATGGATTTCAGGCAAAAGTATTAAATCATTTTTAGTTGCTATTTGTTTTATTCTTTCTAAATACTCCCAAGTACCAGGTTTGTTAAAAAAGTTAGATTGGCCAATTTCCTTATGTAAATAAGCAAACGCATCCAATCTTAAAATTTTACAGCCATAATCACTTACTTTTTGAAGTGTTTCTTCGTAAAAATCCCAAACCAAGTCTGATTTCGCATTCACGTCCATTTGCCCTAAATACGAACGTTTTTGATTAACCACGTGTAATATTTTACTTTTTAAATGATTGTAATCCTCAAAATCGATGGCGTAAATATCTTTATTCTCTTCAATTGCTAAATTGACTTTATTACAAATTATTTCGGCTCTTTCTACATTTAATCCTTCAATTTCAGTTAAATCATCAAAACTTATTTTATGATAGGTAATTTGCTGATAAAAGGTGTTCCAATATGGTTTTCCCGTACCATCTGAAAAAGGCACTTTTAATATAGGGAGTCCTGATTTTCTCATAAATAATTTATTGAGAAATTCTTCTTTGGGAATAATAACGCCATCATTTCCCATAATGCCATTTCCCTCCCAAAAGGTATTCCAATTGATAAAAAAATCTTTGTATTTTGATTGACTTCCGTTTTCCAATAAATCTTTGAATTGGGGCGAGGCCACCGATAGGTGATTTAATACAATATCAAATTTTAACAGAATGTCGAGTTTTTCCAATGCCCTTAAATCTCCCTTAGAAACTAAATCCTCATTTAGGTTGTAATCAATTATTGAAAAACCTCTATCTAAATCACTATTAAAGAAGGTTGGAAGAACATAAAATAAAGAAAATACGTTCTTAAAGGCCGGCATTTGAAGCATATAAATAGTATCGCTTAGTTTTTCACCAATACTGTCCGGATATGCATTTAGCATAACACCGTTACTAATTTTAGAATCTTGACCCATCGCTTCAGAGTTATAAAAGTTCTGATAATATATTGATGTTGTCTGGTAGCCTGCCAACATTTTGAAGCTTTAACGCTGCGAGTTGTAACGCCATTTCCAAACACTTTTCAATTGGTTTTTCTTTTATATAAGCGAATAAAAAACCAGACCAAAAAGCATCACCCGCCCCAGTTGCATCCTGAACTATATCAATTTTTATTGCTGGTAATTGAATGATCTCTTTCCCTCTTTCCGATAATTTAACACCATTACTCCCAAGTGTTAAGCAAACTATATCCACTCCTTCTGAATGGAAAAAATTAAATATCTCTTCATGAGACAGTTTCTGCTCAAAAAGCCTAAGCATATCATCCTCACTAATTTTCACTAATGGATTGAACTTACAATAGGCTTTAATTATATGAAGTGCTTCTTCTTGACTGTTCCATAACTTTTTGGCATAATTTACGTCGATACTCAATTTACACCCTAAATTAAATGCCTCTCCTGCCTTTTTTAATATTGTTGACTGTGCTGGGTTTTTACTTAGTGCAAAGCAGGTTGTGTGGAATACTTTCGTTTTTGAAAGTAAATCATTCGAAATTTGATCTTCTATAATAAATGAATCAGCTTTGCGAAACGGAATAAAATCTGGAGTACCGTCAGTTCTAGACACAAAAATGACACTTGTAGGTTTGTTATTGATTCTATTTATGTGATTCGTATTTACGCCAACTTCGTTAAGTCTTTCAAAAATGTATTCGCCAAAACCATCATCACCAACTGTAGCTACCATAACAGATTTTAACCCTAATCTTGCTGAATTCATAGCAACGTTAGTAGGAGATCCGCCTAAATATCTGTGGTAATCTCTTGTATTATTGATGAGTACTTCTGTTTGATGCCCAATGAAATCAACAAGTACTTCACCTACACATAAAATATCTATATCTTTTTTCAAAATAATAAAATTTCTTAATCGATCTAACTTTGATTAAATTTGTTTGAACGCTTATAAAATAAATGTTCACCACCATTTGAAATAGGTAAATTCTAATTTTCCTCAATTGGTTTGGGTTCTTTAAGTCGCATTGCCAATACTGCTGCTATGAAGAAAAACGCCCCAGCAAATAACATTGCATTCACCGCATTATCACCCAACAGATACTTATAAATAGGGCCAAAGGTTAAGGTTTCTATGCCCATTGGAATAACAATCATCATATTCAAAATTCCCATATAAACGCCTCTTCTATCTTGTGGAACTACTTTAGATACCATAGTGTAAGGAATACCCATCATTGCTGCCCAACCAATACCAAATAATATCATTGGTATTAGCACCAAAGTCGGGTCTGAAATATAAGATATGGCAAACAACGCAGTTGCAGTACCCAATAAGCTCAAGGCGTAAATCTTCTTACCTCCAAAACGTAGCGTTAACGGTACCAAGGCAAGTGCGATAACCATTGTCACTATATTATAAGTTAAACTCATTTTCGCAGCTTGTGATGCCGCCTCTGATGTCGTATAACCCATTGTAAGTTTAAACAAGGGTGTTGTAAATTGCCAATAGATAAAAAGGGCATACCATTGAAATAGATATACTGCACCTATTTTCCACATAAACTTTGGCATCTTTTTTATAGCATCAACAATTTCTACAAACGGTTTTGAAATACGTTGACTAAATGGTAAGCTATTTATTTCATTGATTTCAGCTAATTCCTCATCGGAAGGTGGGATTTCGGGCGTTTTTAGAACCGACCATAATATTGTTGTTAGCGATAAAAAAGCACCTATAAAGAAGGAGTAATACAACCATTGTGGAATAGTACCTGCTTCTTCAACTGACTCTCCTCCAAACCAATATTGAAATAAAACAATTGAGCCATTAGCTAATAAAATACCAGCACCAACAAACAGGCTTTGCATTTGAAAGCCTAAACTAAGTTGCTTTTCTGGTAGTTTATCTCCAACAAACGCTCTATAAGGCTCCATTGCCATATTGTTTCCTACATCAAGAATCCAAAGTAAACCAACTGCAAACCAAAGTACGGGACTATGAGGAAATGCAAATAAACACAAACTACCTAGTAACGCACCAATTAAAAAATAAGGTTTTCTTCTTCCCCATCGAGCCGACCAAGTTTTATCCGACATTGCACCAATAATAGGTTGAACGATCAATCCAGTTACTGGACCAGCTATGTTTAAAATTGGCAACATATCTTCTGGTGCTCCTAAATACAAAAAGATTGGATTAATAGCGGTTTGCTGCAAACCAAAACTATATTGAATTCCTAAAAACCCAACATTCATATTAAAAATTTGCCAGAAACTTAGTTTTGGTTTTTGTAACATCTTATGTTTATTTATGTGTTAATCTTTCAAGAAAAGTATCAAAATCACCATTATTCATAAATAATTCACCATTAAAATCAACCACAGGTAATGATACATTATCTACCGCAATGCCTGCTTTTTGAAGTTTTACCAACATTTCTTTTTGTTTCACAAGATTTAAATCTACATCAAAGTAAATAAAATCTATTTTTCTTTCTTTTAGATATGCTTTCGTGTCAAGACAGTAATGACATGTATCACTTCCGTATATTGTCATTTTATTTACATTTTTAGCCGTTGAAACCTCTGAAATTGAATCTAATTCTTGACTTAAGCTGACCGTATTAAAAGTGAAAGTTAGTATTATCGAAAAAATGAATGTTCTCATATTGATTAAATTAAGGAATAAAAAGAGTTGGAAATTTTTATAAGTTCCCAACTCTTTAATAAACTAACTCAAATATTTTTAAAAATTATATCGTAAAGATATTGTTGAAGAGCGGCCACTAATTGATCTTGCTCTTACTAAACGATTTGAACCGAAAGCACCATCTCCATTACCTTCAACTTCCGTAATACCAACAGCATCAAACATATTGTTCAAGCTTAATACTAAAGAAAGACCTTTCGTTAATCCAGCTCTTGCACTTAAATTGAAATATGCATATGCTGGCATTACTAATTGGTTATCATCTTGGGCATAAGATTTAGATGTACCCAAAACACTTAATGCAAAACCATGTTGCTTATCGCTACCAAAATTATAAGATGGAGATATATTATAAACGAAATCTGCTTGTCTTCTTGGAGTATTTCCTTTATTATCACCACCGTCAATTTCTGCCTTTGTCCAAGTAAAAGAGCCGTTAAGTGATAAGTTATCACTAAAGGATAAAACCGTTTCCGCCTCTAAACCTAGAGCTTTAAATGGATTTCCAACAGATCGATTTAACTCATTACTTAGACCTTCGTCGGTATTACTCATAAACCCTGTTAAGTTAAGAACACCTATATTGAACCTTTTTTTGAATCCAACTTCGAGTTGTGAAACTTCGTCATATTGAACATCAGCGGTTCCATCAGTTCCGTAGTTATTTCTATCTGGAGCTCTACCAGAAGCACCTGAACTATACCTTGCAAATATAGCTCCGCGGTCACTAAGTTTATAGTTAAGTCCTGCAGAATAAGAAACAAAGTTATATTTATCATCTACAATTTGACCAGCATTACCAATAATAACAGGCACAGAAGTTTCTATACCTTCAATAGTACCGTTACCATCATAATCATAATTACCTTGACTAGTTGGGCCTCCTTGAATGTTTCCATTTACACGCACATTTTCAAAACGCACACTACCGTCAAAATTCAATTTGTCCGTTATATCAGCATCTATACCCACATAAGGAGATAACACATTATGTACAGTATTGTATTTACGCTGACAACAGTTACCCCAAAGTGGAGTACCATAAGAGTATTGGCCACCTCTAGAGAAACCATCAAAATCTGCTAATCTTGCATCCCCTCCTCCTTTAACTTCAGAAAGAAAAGAACTCCATTGCCATCCAATTTTTGTATTTTGAGTTGCAGTAAATAATCCAGCGGTAAGCCCAAAATTGTCACCTAATTTCTTGGTTACTTTTACATCACCAAAAAAGTTACTTAAGTCATTCACAGAAACATCAAACATGTGTATAATTTGAGCCAAGTCATTTGAGGGAGAAAAAGCTTCTCTATTTCCGTCAGCGTAAACTAATGCGGGTATATCAGCCGGTGAGTCAAAATTTCCTAAAATTGATTGTACACCAGGGGAATCAGGATCGCCATCGCTAGTTAAAGTTCCACGTATTTCTGAAACCGTACCAACCGCAGCCGTAAATGGGGCAACCCATTCTCCACTATTATTAGAATACCTGGCCTTACCTGTTACTTTCCAATCTTTCGGTAATTCAAATGAAAATTCAGCACCTAAAGATTTTGAAACAGGATTATTCCCGTCTCTTACATCATTAACATGTCTTTCTCCGTTAAAAGGTGAAGTACCAGCACTTTGTTGTAAATAAGCAGATTGTGTTGCATCTGTAGTGATGTCAAAACCAGGCAAATTAGAAAATGTAGGATTTGAGTTATCGCCCTCTAATAACATAGGCATTGGCAAATACATTACAGATCTATCGTTTAAAAACTTAGCAAACACTCGAATATGTCCTGTTTCAAATTTTTTGGTAATATTAGCTTTGAACTGACCACCTTTATTACCTTGATAACCAATGTCTCTTGGCCCTTGACCTGCTCTCATAAACCCACCAATATGATAAGTTAAACCTTCTCCGATTGAAGTTCCGTATTCAAAATCTAATCTACTAGTTTGATAATCTAAACCAAAAGTAGTTCCAACAGATCCTCCTTCTGACGCACCTGTTTTACTAATCATATTGATTATACCAGCCGGCCCATTAGAAGTTTGTGTAGATGCAGATCCACCTCTTATTGCTTCAACTCTACCAACGTTAGAATCAATTCTTAAATAGTTATCAGCGTTACCAAAAGATGTATCACCAAATAAGTTTAATGGTAAACCATCTTCCTGAATTTGAAAATATCGTGATCCACCAGAAGAAATAGGTACACCTCGAACGTTAAAATTAGCATTTCCTTCACCACCCGAAGATTCCGCACGTATGCCTGGAATATTTCTAAATAGTTCACCCGAGGAACGTGGAGAAGCTTGTTCAATTAGTTTTGCGTTCATTGTAGAAACAGATACACTTGATTCTAATTTTGATTTCGGATTTACAACCCCCGTTACAACTACCTCGTCTAAGGACGCTGCATCTTCACTCAATGTAATGTTAACAGTAACGTCTGAACCCTGTACAGTAACACTTTTTGAAAATTTTGCAAACCCGATAAAAGTTGCAGATAATGTATAAGTTCCATCATCAACATTTTCTATGGAATAATTTCCATCAAAATCTGTAACCGCTCCTTTAGTTGTTCCATCTAAAATAACATTAACACCTGGTATTGGCATTCCTGTTTCATCTTTAACATTTCCTAAAATAGATTGTGCAAAAAGTGTACTAACAGATAGTAGCATCACAATCAATAAAAATCCATTTTTTTTAATTGTTCTCATTTTTTGTTTTTTTAGTTATATAATAATTTAAGTAGTTAATTTTTACCAAATCTATATTAATGATAAGTTTAAATTTTCATTTTTTTAATCGAAAACGTTTTCGATTTAACCGAAAACGTTTTCGATTTTCAAATTTTTATTATATTTATGCTTTAATATTAATATTTTATGAAGCCCGTCACCTTAAAAGAAATTGCTGAACAACTAGATATTTCTATTACTACGGTTTCAAAAGCACTAAAAGATTATCCTGACGTTAGTAAAAAAACAAGAGGAAAGGTAAGAGAACTAGCAAGAACTTTAAATTATAAACCAAATACTTTTGCTGTTAATTTAAGAACCAAAGAATCTAAAACAATTGGACTAATAATTCCCGCAATTGTTCATCACTTTTTTTCAAACGTCATTAAAGGTATTGTTGCTCAAGCTGAGAAAAAAGGTTATTTAGTTATTATCCTCCAATCTAATGAATCGTACGAATTGGAAAGAAAGCAAGTCGATTTATTATTAAGACAACGTGTTGATGGCATTCTTATTTCATTAGCAAATGATACTGCTGATTATATTCACTTAAACGAAGTAATAGCTCAAAACAAACCTTTAGTTATGTTTGATAAGGTAGCCAATATTGTAAAATGCTCTAAAGTTATAATTGATGACAGGAAAGCCGCGTATATGGCAACACAACATTTAATAGATATTGGTTGCAAACGTATTGCTCATTTTAGAGGAGCACTTATACCTAAAAATTCTATAGACAGATTTCTGGGTTATAAAAAAGCATTATTAGATAATAATTTACCCTACGATTCATCATTGGTTTATATATGTGAATGTGGAGATAAAAGTTTTGATGAAGGTAAAAAAAATGCAGAACAACTATTGAAAGATCACAACGATGTTGACGGGATTTTTATAAATACAGATTTAGTAGCCATTGGTGCAATGACAGAATTTAACAAACAAGGTATTAAAGTCCCTGAAGATATTAGCATTGTGGGGTTTAGCAATTGGTTCATGTCATCAGTAATATCTCCAACTCTTACAACTATAGACCAGCCAGGTTTCAAAATGGGGAAAGCTGCTTTTAAACAGTTGTATAAAGAAATTAAAGATTTTAAAAAGAATAAACCTAAAGTACCAAAAATCATTACACTTAAAACCGCATTGATTAAGAGAGAATCTACTTTATAATTTTGGTCAAATAAAAGCTGATGGATTACAATTAATATTATAGAAAGAAATTCAACAAGCTGGTCTAAATGAAAAATTAATCAGATCATAATGTTTTTTAATTCATTATTTGAGATTTGAGGGTTTGCACCCTCTTTTGATGCTACCAAAGCTCCAACCGCACATGCAATATTAATAGCATCCATAGGTTTTGTGCCATTTAGCAGTTCATGAATTATTGTGGCAAGAAAGGAGTCACCCGCACCTACAGTATCTTTAACAGTTACATAATATCCATTACTTTTATAAAATTTACCATTTATAAATAATGTAGCACCCTTACTACCTAATGTAACACAAACTTGGTTGGTTTTTGTTTCCCTTGCAATAAATTTAATATTTTCAGTTAAATCCTTTGATCTAAAATTATAATTCGCACAGATTTCCAATAGCTCGCTATCATTAAATTTAATAAAATCGGCAATATTCATCAGTTCTTTTAAAACTGGTATCGAATAATGAGGTGGCCTTAGATTAACATCAAAAATTTTAAATTCAGCTATTTCTAGAAGTTCAAAAAGAGTGTTTCTGGAAATTTTATTTCTTGTTACTAGACTTCCAAAAATAAAAGCATCGCTATTTCTTACGACATCTTTTGAAGATTTTTTTAATTCAATATGATCCCAGGCACATGGAAATTCAATAGTGTAAGATGCAGATCTGGTATCATCCAAACGAACTATTACGTGACTCGTTTTAAAGTTTTCATTTATTTGAATTTCATCGATATTAACCCCACTATCTTTGATGTAATTTATAATTGCCCGACCATCGTCATCGTTTCCTACCGAGCTAATCATAGTAACTTCATTAACAAAAGAATTTAATCGTAATGCTACGTTTAAAGGAGCACCACCTATTTTTTTATGTGTAGGAAAGACATCCCACAAGACTTCTCCGAAACAAACAATTTTTGACATTTTAATTGATCCTGAATTATTGAATTTTTATCTATACATTAATTACTTCTTTTCTAGTTATATTAATTTTTTACTTAATTCTTCTAATGAAATGCCTTTGGTTTCAGGCATCATAAATAGTACAAATAATAACTGGAGAATCATCATAAGGGCAAATATCATAAATACTACACCAGCTCCTATCGAAGAAAACAATACTGGTACCAAAGAGGGTATTATCGCCGCTAAAATCCAATGTACTGAGCTTCCAAACGATTGCCCTGAACCTCTTAAATGATTTGGAAATATTTCGGAAATAAAAACCCAAATTACAGCACCTTGCCCAATTGCATGTGAAGCGATGAATATAAATAAGAAAATGGGTACGGACATACCTCCCCAATCTAAAAAGAATGCCATAGAAACCAAACTTAAAGATATAATATAACCAATAGAACCAATGTACATTAGAGTTTTTCTCCCTAATCTATCAATTAAAAATACACCAAGCAAAGTAAATAGTAAATTGGTTACACCAATACCTATGCTACTCAATAAAGCCGTACTTTCTCCTAATCCTGCTTCTTCAAAAATTCTAGGTGCATAGTATAAAAAAGCATTTATTCCTGAAAATTGATTGAACATGGCTATTAAAAAAGCAAGAATAAGCGGAAAACGATATTTTTTCATAAATATATTTTCACCAGAGGCATGACTTTCGTTTTCTTTTTTAATTTCTAACATTAATTTTTCGGCATCACCATCTGGATTTATTATTTCCAACACTTTTTTAGCCTCGTCAGTTCTGTTTTTTGAAATGAGCCACCTTGGACTTTTAGGAACTGTAAAAATAAGTACGGTATAGATTAGAGCAGGAAAAGCTTCGACACCAATCATCCATCGCCATGCATTTTCACCTACATTACGCAATAAATAATTAGACAAAAACGCTATTAAAATACCAAGTACAATATTGAATTGGTATAATGCCACCAACCTTCCTCTATCTTTAGCAGGAGAAATTTCAGAAACATAAGCCGGAGCTGCAATCGTTGAAGCACCTACACCTACACCGCCTAAAAATCGGAAGAACGCAAATGCATAGGGGTCATTTACTAAGGAAGAGCCTAAAGCTGAAACAAAATAGAATATCCCTATCCATATTAAAGTCTTTTTTCTACCGAGTCTATTCGTAGGAATACCTCCAAACAAAGCCCCAAGAACAGTTCCCCATAATGCCATTGCCATAACAACAGAACCATGAAAAGCATCTGAAGAGCCCCAAAGTGCTTGAAGTTTTTTATCTGCCCCAGAAATTACGACTGTATCAAACCCAAAAAGAAAACCAGCCAACGCAGCAGTAATTGACCATAATAAAATTTTATTATTCATTATCAGTTAGTTAGTTGTCTAAAGTAGCAAATATTAAAATATGTATGAATTATTCAAGAGTAAATTGCCAATTATTAGCCCGAAAACGTTTTCGGTTGCACTAATTATTTAGTAAATCAAAAAATTGCAGTGTTCGAATCTTTGGGGAGATAATTCACGTCGTGCAACTAAAATTAGAATTCCTTCTAATTAATTTAATTGACAACTAAATGTTTCGATTCGGAAATAATATAAATTAGAGTCTAAAAATAGTAAAATGTTGTACCTATGTTTTACCTGTCCAAAAAAAATACCTTTTTTGCATAAAAAAAGTTGAAGATTTCTCTTCAACTTTTAGTACATGCGGAGAGACTCCCCTCGACTTTGCTCGGGACAGGCTTCTCGTCTCTCCCTGATAAATTAAAACATTCTAAAAATAAAAAAAGCCAACCCGTTAAAGTTAGCTTTTGTCTTTGTACAGGCGGAGAGACTCGAACTCTCACACCTTGCGGCACTAGATCCTAAGTCTAGCGTGTCTACCAATTCCACCACGCCTGCATGTTCTCCGTTGCTTTAACCAAGGAGAGTATTATTAATTGGGCTGCAAATATAATCAATCTCTTTAAATAGTCATAAACTCATTTATATTTTTATTACTTTTGAGAATATTAAACTTTAATCTAAAAATGGACGACTTAAAAGCCTACGTACAACAACATAAAGAACGTTTTATAGATGAACTGATAGAAATTTTAAAAATCCCCTCTGTAAGTGCCGATTCAGCTTTTAGCCAAGACGTAATTGATATGTCAGAAGCCATTAAAACTGCTTTGGAAAATGCTGGTTGTGATAATGTCGAAATTTGCGAAACACCCGGTTATCCAATAGTTTACGGTGAGAAAATAATTAACAAAAACCTACCAACTGTGTTGGTTTATGGACATTATGATGTGCAACCACCAGATCCATTAAATTTATGGAATTCACCACCATTTGAGCCTATTATTAAAAAAACAGATATCCATCCTCAAGGAGCCATATTTGCTCGTGGAGCTTGTGATGACAAAGGTCAACTATATATGCACGTTAAAGCGTTAGAATATATGACAGAGAATAATAACCTGCCCTGTAACGTAAAGTTTATGATAGAGGGTGAAGAAGAGGTAGGCTCTGAAAGTTTGGCTTGGTTTGTAAAACAAAACCAAGAGAAGTTGGCCAATGATGTTATTTTAATTTCAGATACTGGCATGATAAGTAATACCCAGCCCTCAATTACTACTGGTCTGCGTGGCTTATGTTATGTTGAAGTGGAAGTTACTGGCCCAAATAGAGATTTACACTCTGGGCTTTATGGTGGTGCTGTCGCAAACCCAATAAACGTTTTAACCAAAATGATAGCCTCATTACATGATGAGAATAATCGTATTACAATTCCAGGGTTTTATGATAAGGCTGAAGAACTATCCGCCGAAGAACGGGCTGAAATGGCAAAGGCTCCATTTTCATTGGAAAATTATAAAAAGTCATTGGATATTGATGCTGTTTATGGCGAAAAGGGATATACTACCAATGAGCGTAATTCTATAAGACCGACATTGGATGTAAACGGTATTTGGGGCGGTTATACTGGAGAAGGTGCTAAAACGGTAATTGCCAGTAAAGCTTTTGCTAAAATTTCAATGCGTTTAGTTCCGCATCAAGACTGGGAAGAGATTACCCAATTGTTCAAAAAACATTTTGAAAATATTGCTCCAGAAGGTGTTCGAGTAGAAGTAAAACCCCATCACGGTGGGCAAGGATATGTTACACCTATAGACAATATTGGCTACCAAGCAGCAGCAAAAGCGTATGAGGACAGTTTTGGAGTACCACCTATTCCACAACGTAGTGGTGGTAGCATCCCAATCGTTGCCTTATTTGAACAAGAGTTAAAAAGTAAGACCATTTTAATGGGATTTGGTCTGGATAGCGATGCCATTCACTCGCCCAACGAGCATTTTGGAATATTTAATTATTTAAAAGGTATCGAAACCATTCCACTTTTCTATAAATATTTTACTGAATTGAAAATTGATGAATAAAAAAAGCCCGATAAAATAATTTTATCGGGCTTTTCTATCTTTTATAGTTCTAATGATTCATTGAAAGTATTGCCCAAGATTCAGGACATACTTTTTTATTTGTAACAAACGGGTTAAAATCTAAAGGCCAAGTATTGCTTTCACTAGTTTCCTTTTTCTTAGAAATCATTCGTTTATATTGGTTCGATAAATGCGTATTGAATTTACTCTTTTTAGTTTTAGTTTTTACAGTTGTTGTCATGGTTTTAGGTTTTTAGTTTATTATAGAACAACTACTTGTAACAAACTCCTACCAGTGCCTACTAATATTTTAAAGTTTAACATATAATTATCAATGTGTTAAACAACATATAACTTTTTATAATCGTTTTAATAACTTAACCCCTATATAATGCTAAAAAAATTCTTTTGGATGTGTTCTGGTGCAGACCCTGATCTGTTAGACGAAAGTCCTAAATCTGAACAAATAAAATATGCGGGAATCGGAGGAACCGTCTTTTTTACTGCGGTAATGGCCTTTATTGCTGGGTCTTACGCTCTGTTTACCGTCTTTGACAATGTTTATATTGCCATTGCTTTTGGGCTGGTTTGGGGGTTGCTTATTTTTAACTTAGACCGTTTTATTGTTTCTACAATTAAAAAAAGGGATAATCTTTGGCAAGAACTTTTACAGGCATCGCCAAGGATAGTTTTAGCCATAATTATTGCTGTGGTAATCTCTAAACCTTTAGAGATGAAAATATTTGAAAAAGAAATTAATCAAGTATTATTAGAACAAAAAAATGAATTAACGCTACAGAACCAGAATCAAATAGCAGAACAATATAGTCCTGAAATCGGTAGAATAGAATCTGAAATCAACTCATTAAAAAGTGAGATAGACAACAAGGAAAAAGAAGTTAACGATTTATACAACACCTATATTACGGAAGCCGAAGGCACCTCGGGAACAATGAAATTAGGCAAAGGACCGGTTTATAAAGAAAAAAGAGAAAAACATGATGCTCTATTACAAGAATTGCAACAACTAAAAGCAGACAATACCGTATCAATTTCTGAAAAAGAAGCAACAGTAAGTCAACTAAGACTTAAGCAAGATCAGCAAGTTGCCAAAAGCCAACCCATTATTGATGGTTTTGATGGCTTAATGGCTCGTATTAACGCTTTGGGCGAATTGGCTTGGTTTCCTTCCTTTTTCATTTTTTTGCTGTTTGTTGCTATAGAAACCGCTCCAGTACTCGCCAAAATTATGGCGTCAAAAGGTGCTTATGATTTAAAGTACGAAGAACAAGAGGACGCTTTAAAAGTTTGGGTTACGCAACAAAAAAATCAAAGAGCTGAATTATTATCTACGGACACTACCCTAAATGAAAAGGTTTATTACAATGTTGCTGAAGATGAGGAAATATATAATTATAAGAAACAGAAAGCCAAAGACTTACTTAAATTACAATCAGAGAAATTTTTTAAAAAGCAAAGCGATATTATTGGTTAATTATTAATTTTTATTTTTGATAAACAATTTATCAATAATGAGATTATTAACCACTTCAAGGTTATTTTTAGATTTGGCAACTAAAAAAGATGCTTCTTTTTTGTTTGATTTAATGAACGATCCTACATACATCAAAAATATTGGAGACAGGAATATTAAAACAATTGCTGATGCCGAAAATTTCATAAATGATAAATTCATAAAAAGTTATGAGGATAATGGATACGGCTATTATATCATTAAATTGAAAGACCACCAAAAACCAATTGGAATATGTGGTTTGGTAAATAGGAAAGAAATGAAGTTTATTGATATTGGATATGCATTATTGCCTGAATTTACAAATAAAGGTTTTGCTCTTGAAGCGACAAAGGCGTTGTACGATTACGCTAGAAGTACCTTAAAAATTAATGATATTGTCGCTATTATAAATCCGGACAATTACAAATCTATAACCTTGATTGAAAAGTTAGGGATGAAATATAAAAAAAAGATACAACTTCCAGATGACAACATTGAATGTTACCTGTTTTCTAATCGAAAAAACAATACAAAACCCATCCACAAAAAGTGAACGGTCTTAATTCTTAAAAAGTAATTATAAATTATTTTGATTTTTCAGAACGTTGAGAAGATTGTTCCGTTTGCCTATACTCTTCTTTAATATCATTTAAAATACGTTCAGCAAAATTATAATCAACTTTTCTGAACCTATCCCTAGCATAAGCATTGTAACCGCTTTTTAAAGATTTGGTTTCTTTTAAGATTAAACCATCATCATAAGGGTTAAACCCTACAACGGTGTACATTTCTTTTTCCTTAAGATTTCCTAATTTGTACCATCTGCGTCTAGCATCAACGCAAACAACTATTTCACCAATTTTAAACATAGTGTAGTGCTATTTAATTTTTCCCGTGGTGAATATAGTAATTTTATTTTAAGTGTTAAAATAAATTTAAAAGATTGGAATAAATACTAATTTAAAAGTGAAAGGTTAAATTTTTGAGGCTCTAATTCTCGTTTAACCTCTTCTTGTTGAGGTATAGGTTGTTGTTGCGTTTGCATTTCTTTTAAAACATTAGTTGCAAAAGCGTAATCTACTTTTCTGAATCTGTTGGCAGCAAAAGCATTACATCCGCTTCTTGGGCTTTTTACTTCTTTAAGAATCAAACCACCGTCATAAGGATTAAAGCCGGTTACCGTGTACATTTCATTTTTCTGCAAACCACCAAGTCTATACCATCTTCTTTTTGCATTAACACAAACTACTATTTCTCCAACTTTAAACATAATTTCTAAATTTTATTAATTAATTGCTTTCGTATTTAAAACAATTATCATGTAAAAACTCCCCTTAATTATTGTATTTTTTTTGTTAAAATCGTCTAAGTGACTAAAAATCAATTAAAAAAATAAACCATTCTGTAGATATAAACGAACCCCTGTCTCGATTATTTTATAAAACTAAGAAATGAATCTAAAGGAAATCTAAAGATTTCTTAAAGATTATTTTTTTAAATGCTTTTTAGAATTTTCTTTGAGGATTAAAAGAATCAATGTTCATTGAAATTTTCCTATCTATAATAATTTCAGAAATCAATTTACCTGTTGCCGGTCCTAGACTCCAACCCATCATGGCATGGCCAGTTCCAATTGTTAAATTTTTAAACTCGGCAGTTCTGCCAATATAGGGCAAACCATCGGGAGAAACAGGACGTAAACCGCATTGGGCGTTATCTATATCTGTTTGAGGAATTTCTAAACCCTCATAATATTGTTCAGAAGCATTGGCAATTGCAATTACACGTTTTTTATTTATATCATGATTAAGTCCTGACATTTCCATAGTACCGGCAAAACGTGTAAAACTTGCCATCGGTGTAACGGCCACTTTTTTCTCCATAAGAATTGCGGGATAGTTTATTCCTGTTTCTTGCTCCATATTAATTCTGTACCCTTTTCCACCTTCCATGGGTAGTTTTAAGTTTAGTTTTTTTGATAAAAATCCACTCCATGAACCAGCTGCCAAGATAACTTCATCTGCTTTGTGTGTATTCTTATCTGTTATTATTTCTGTTATTTTATTATTACTAAAGGAAAAATCAACTACTTTTTCATTCTTTTGAAATACCACTCCGCTTTTTTCTAAATGTGATTTCATATTTATCATTATTTCATTAGGACTTGTATGGAAATCGCATAGATAATGAATTGCTCCTTTTACTTCAGGACTCACTTTAGGCTCTAACACTTTCAGTTCCTCAGCATTTAAAAAAACTGATTCTAATTCTAAATTTTGAGCAATTTTAGCAACAGCTGATTCTGCTTCACCGGCCTGATCGGTTTTGTAAAGCATCAACAAGCCTCTTTTATCTAATTGAAAACTGCCTAAATCACCTGAGTCGTGAATTTCTTCATACAAATCTCTACTCAAAAGATTGATATCCCTAATGACTGTCATCGCTTTTTCGACCTTTTCCTTGGTAGCAGATTTTTTAAAGTACCAGGTCCATTTCAAAAAATCTAAATCTAAACGGGGTTTCATATAAAACGGACTCGTACTGTTAAACATGTATTTAATTCCTTTGGTAATCATCCCTGGAGCAGCTAAAGAAATAATATGACTTGGAGTTAAATATCCAGCATTCACATACGAGGCACCACCTGTTAGACCGTCCATATTGGTTTGATCTATGACCGTTACGCTACAACCTTCTTTTTGAAGATAATAGGCAGTACTTAATCCTATAATGCCTCCACCTATAATAATGACATTTTTACTCATATTTAAATTACTTGAAAACCAAACGCATATGGATCATCCTCGTCAATACTTATCGTATTATAACCATAAATTTTTGCCCATCCTTGAATGCTCGGTACTATGGCTTTTTTACCATCATCTAAAATAGTTTCTTTTTCAATACGTCCAATAAATTTACTTCCGATAAAGCTTTCATGAACAAATTCCTCTCCTATTTTCAGTTTCCCTTTGGCATGTAATTGTGCCATCCTTGCTGAAGTTCCAGTACCACAAGGGCTTCTATCAATAGCTTTATCTCCATAAAAAACGGCGTTTCTACCTGAAGATGTTGGGTCAATGGGATTTCCAGTCCATAACATATGACTGACATTTCTAATGGTTTCATTTTCTGGATGTATAAACAGATTAGGATATTTTTGGTTGATACGGTCTCTCACAACCTGTGAAAATTGAATGATTTTATTTGCGGTAAAATCATGAACACCAGAAAAGTTCTTTTGAGGGTCAACAATGGCATAGTAATTTCCGCCGTAAGCCACATCGAAAGTAATTTCGCCTAATTCAGGGCAGTCTATAGTTAAATTTTCGGCCGCTAAATAACTTTTTACATTAGTCAGTTTTACCCAATCTACCTTTTTATTGGTTTGTTGGTATTCAATTTCAACTAAGCCTGCAGGAGCTTCCATCATTATCTTTCCAGGAATTTTTGGACTAATCAACCCTTCCTCAATGGCAATTGTAACTGTGCCAATAGTACCATGTCCGCACATAGGCAAACAACCAGAAGTTTCAATAAAAAGAATGGCAAAATCATTATCTGGATTATGAGGTGGAAACAAAATACTGCCACTCATCATATCATGCCCACGCGGTTCAAACATTAGTCCTCGCCTTATCCAGTCGAACTCCTTTAAGAAATGCTGTCGTTTTTCACTCATGTTAGCACCCTTTAAATTTGGGCCACCTTCGGCAATTACTCGGACTGGATTTCCGCAGGTATGAGCGTCAATACATTTGAAGATGTTTTTACTCATTATTAGTTTTTAGATTAAACATTCTAACAATTATAAAACACTATTAGACCTAAAAGATTCTGAAAACCTTGCAGGTTATTTTGAATTTTCGATATACACATTGATTCTATCCTCTAAAATGGGTAGCGTAACCGTTCCTTGTTCTAAAATTATTTCATGAAATTGGCGGATATCGAACTTACTCCCCAATTCTTGTTCCGCTTTGTTTCGTAGTTCCCTAATTTTCAATTCGCCAATTTTGTAAGATAACGCTTGTCCTGGCCAAGAGATATATCTGTCCGTTTCTGTATTAATTTCGTGCATGGATAATGCAGTATTAGAGGACATATAATCGATCACTTGCTCCCTTGTCCATCCTTTTGCATGAATTCCAGTATCGACTACCAGTCGGCACGCACGCCACATTTCATAAGTTAGTTGTCCGAATTTTTCATAAGGTGTAGTGTACATTCCCATTTCATCCGCTAAAAACTCACTGTACAATCCCCAACCCTCGCCGTAAGCAGAGAGATACATATTTTTTCTAAATTGTGGAATACTATCACCCAATTCGTTGTTTAAACTTCCCTGTAAATGATGTCCTGGAACGGCTTCGTGTACAGTCAATGCGGGCAAAGTGTAAAGTGTTCTGCTTTTTAAATCGTAAGTATTTACCCAATAATAGCCGGGTTCCGTACTGTTTTTAGAACTACCTACATATCTACCACTCGTATATTTAGGTGCAATAGCGTCAGGCACCGGAGCAACACCATAAGGTTTTCTTGGCAACGTTTTAAAGAATTTTGGCAATTGGGCATCTGCACGTTTTGCCATATCTCTAGCAATCATCAGCAATTCTTTCGGTGTGTTTGCGTAAAATTGAGAATCTGTTCTTAAAAAGTTGAAAAAATCTGCAAAACTTCCGTTAAAGTCAAGTTCTGCAATTATCTCTTCCATTTCTGCCTTAATTCTAGCTACTTCTTTCAACCCAATTTGGTGAATGTCATCAGCTGTGTATTCTGTACTTGTGGTGTAATAATTTATTCTGTTTTGATAAAATTCTTTTCCGTTAGGAATTTCAGATACACCTATACTTTTGCGTGCTTTTGGAAAATATTCCGTTTCAAAGAAGGTTTTGATTCTTTTAAATTGGGGGATAACTTTTGCTTCTACTACAACTTTTGCAGCAGTTAAAACAGAATCTTTTTGAGACTGCGTTAAGATAGATGGTAAATTTTTAAAGGGCGAATAGAAAAAATTTTCTTCAAAACCATCTGTAATATGAGTATCGTAAGAGGACTCATAACCTTTAAAAATCACCTTGGGCTGTGTAACTCCTTTTGCAATGCCCAGCTGCAATAAATCCAAATGTTGATCTACAAATACAGGCAGGGCATTTAGTTTGTTTAAATAGTCTTTTACATCATTATAATCGTTTAACGGGCGAACCATGTAGGGTAAACTAACGTGAAAACCAGCATCGGAAAGCAGAGGGTTTAAATATTGTTCAAATTCTGCATAGTCAACAGCTTCTTTGAGTTGAAATTTCAATAAAGTCAAAGAAATTTTTTCCGTTTCGGATAAATTTTTATCCTCAATTTTATTTAATTCATCCAATTTTTCTTTGGCGAAATCGGCTTCTGCAAGAAAGAATTCCTTAGTTGAGAGTCCTAGTGGGAATTCTTTATTATCATACCCTTTATGTTCTTGATAGGTTGTAATAATTTCGGATAGTTTTTCCGTTGCCGAATTGCTATTGGATTTATTATCATTGCATCCGATAAAAGCAATCAAAAATATTAGTAGTGATAATTTAAAAAATTTCATAAATAATTTGGATTATACTTGATATTTTGAACCTACAATTCCGATAGCTATCGGGATGGAAACCCTTCAGGTTAACATTCTATTTTTCCATTAACTTCCCTTACAATTCCCAAAGGGTTTTTATCTTTTAACTCTTCTGGCAATAATTCTTGTGGCCAATCTTGATAGCTAAACGGACGCACCCAACGTTTAATGGAATGTACTCCTACGGCTGTAAATCTACTATCGGTTGATGCTGGATAAGGGCCTCCGTGTTGCATGGACGGACAAACCTCAACACCAGTTGGTACACCATTAAAAATAATTCTACCCACTCTGTTTTGTAGAGCATCAATAACGCCAGAATAGTTGTTGATTTCTTCATTATCAGATATTACCGTACCAGTTAGCTGACCCTCTAATTTTGAGATAATTTGCTCCAATTGTTCTGCACCTTCACATTGTACAACCATGGAAAAGGGACCAAAAACTTCCTGATGCAATGTTGTATTTTCTAAAAATGTTTTACCTTCAACCGTTGTGATGGCTTGTCTGGCAAAGTTTGGTTTTACTTCAGAGTCATAATCCGCTGTAACCTTTAACCCCACTTGCGACAATGCTCTTTGCTTATTTTTCTCATAAGCACCAATAATATTGGGATGCAACATGACTGATGGTTCAATTTTTACAATTTCATCCGATAATTGATTGATGAAATTTGTTAATTCTTCACCCTTTATACCTAATAGTAATCCTGGATTAGTACAAAACTGACCGGTACCCAAAGTAACCGAACCTGCATATGTTTTGGCTAAATTTTCTGCTCTGTTTTTAAGTGCCTCTGGCAACATAATTACAGGATTTACACTACCCATTTCTGCAAAAACAGGAATTGGCTCTTTACGTTGAGAAGCAATATCGAACAATGCTCTTCCACCTTTGATACTTCCAGTAAATCCAACTGCTTTTACACCCAAATGTTTTACCAATTGCTCACCAACTTCAATGCCGCTACTGTTTAAATTTGAAAAAACACCATTAGACATTCCTGTTTTTTCAGCTGCCTTAATAATTGCAGATGATATCATTTCTCCAGTACCCGAGTGCATAGGGTGCGACTTTACAATCACAGGACAACCAGCGGCCAAAGCTGCAGCGGTATCTCCACCAGCTGTAGAAAAAGCAAACGCAAAATTACTCGCTCCAAAAACCACCACAGGTCCTAAGGGAATCAACATTTTTCTGATGTCTGATTTTGGCATTGGTTCTCTGTTCGGTTGAGCGGTGTCAATTGTCGCTTCAACCCAAGAACCTTCTTTTACCAGCTCCGCAAAAGCACGTAACTGACCAACCGTTCTTCCTCGCTCTCCTTTGGCACGACCTTCTGGCAAGCCAGTTTCAGAACAATAGGTTTGAATCAATTCTTCATCTAAAGCTAAAATTTCATCCGCAATAGCATTTAAAAAATCAGCCTTTTTTGCTCCAGAAATCTTGTTAAACTCTTTAAAGGCGTAAGTTGCTAAGTCAACCGCCGAATCAATTTCTTCTGAAGTTGCTTCCGTGAAAATACTTTCATTTTCAGTGTTCAACAGCGGATTAAACGTTTTATACGTTTTTGACCCCTTGGCTGATAATGTGTTTCCTATATAATTTTTTCCTGTAATCATTTTTATAAAATAGTTATTGAGTTATTTAGTTACTGGTTAAGAGGTTTATCGTTTTAAACGCCAACATTCAAACTCTTATAATCAGGTAAAGTAGGCCTTGTCTTTAGGCTATCTTCAATAACCTTAATTACATGTTTTCTTTCCTCTCCAAACAATGGCAAACGTGGTGCGCGCACATTTTCGGTACCAATACCTGTATACACCTCTGCCAATTTAATATTTTGGACTAATTTAGGGTTTATATCCAACTCTAACAAAGGCATAAACCATCTATATATTTCGAGAGCTTCTTTAATATGTCCCGCTTTTTGCAATTCGTAAATAGCAACTGTTTCTGCTGGAAATGCACAGACCAAGCCAGCAATCCATCCATCAGCACCTAGCAATAAACTTTCTAACGCAACGGTGTCAACGCCTGTCATAATTTTTAACCTATCTCCAAAACGATTTTTAATACGGGTTACGTTTGTAGTATCTCGCGTAGATTCTTTTACAGCTTCAATATTTTTACATTCTAACAATTCATCGAACATGGCATGTGTAACTTCAATCTTATAATCTACAGGATTATTATAAATCATTATAGGTAAAGAAGTGTTATTGGCAACTGCCTTAAAATATTCTACCGTTTCTCTATCTCCAGATTTATACCGCATTGGTGGCAACATCATCAATCCACTTGCACCCGCTTTTTCTGCATTTTGTGCAGCTTCAATCGCCGCCTTTGTTGATTGTTCAGCAATATTCATCATTACCGGAACCTTGCCTTTTACCATTTCAACAGTGGCTTCGGTTAACATTTGCTTTTCGTCATAAGTTAAAGTGCTGGCTTCACCTAAAGTACCACCTAATACAATACCGTGTACGCCTGCATTAAGCTGTGCTTTTATGTTTTTTTCAAACATTGGTAAATCTAAATTATCTTCCTTGGTAAATTTAGTAGTAACTGCTGGCATAACGCCTTCCCATTTAAATTGCATATTCTATAGTTTTTAAATTGTTGTAAAACTATAATCAATTTATGAGTTTTTATTATCTGGTTTTATCCTTTATCAATACTATATTATCCATATTAAGATAAATATTTATATTTTTGAATACTTTAAGCAAAATAATTGAAAATATTCCCTTTTAAAATACCAAAACCAGATCATGATGCTTTAGTTTATCAAGAAGATAAAGGTCTTTCGTTTTACGATAAACTACATCAACATAAAGAAATACAAATTAGCCTTATTGTTAAAGGGGAAGGGACTTTGATTGTTGGAGACACTGTAAATTATTATAAACCCAATGATGTTTTGATTATTGGAAGTAATCTACCTCATATTTTTAAAAGTGATACTAATATTTATAAAAGTTCGATAATGTTAAGTTTGTTTTTTACAAAAACCTCCTTTGGTGATCAGTTTTTTGAACTTGAAGAGATGCGATCCTTACAACCTTTTTTTAAGAGAGCAACCCACGGATTTAGTGTAATTTCGAACCAAAAGGTAATGGCGAATTTATTTTTAAAATTAAAATCGGCCAATAAGTTGAATCGGTTTTTAATTTTGTTGGAATTATTAAAAATAGCATCTATCTGTAAATATAAAAGTTTATCCTCTTTTATTTATAATAAGCAATATTCCAACAATGAAGGAAATAGAATGCGTACTGTTTTTGAATATACAATGAGCAATTTTAGCAATACAATAACTTTAGAGGCAATTTCCGATAAGGCAAATATGACCAAAACTGCTTTTTGCAAATATTTTAAAAAACGTACCAATAAAACGTACTTTCAATTTTTGTTGGAATTGAGAATAGAACATGCTTGTAAATTATTATTGTCTGAAAATAACTATAGTATTTCTGAAATAGCTTTTGAAGCTGGGTTTAAAAATATTTCTAATTTTAACAGGCAATTTAAAAGTATTAAAAAATGTAGTCCTTCGCAGTTTAAAAATGAAACTTAAAAAATTACACATTTTAATGATTGTGGGACTGATTATTACCATAATTGGTCTTATTACTGGTCAATACTTCTTTCTGTTGTTAATCTTACCTTTTGGGTTTTCGTTTTTTAGAAAAGATTCTAAAAATGAGGATTGATTAATCTTTACTTGGGCTATCAACAAAAAACTAACTCCTTTCTAGAGGAAAACTTCAATGGAATTCAAAACACTTTACAAAATAATTTGCAGATTAAAATTTTTATTCTACATTTGTAGAGTTAATTCTAAATATGTAGAGCAATGACCTTATCAAAAACCGAAGAACAATTAATGCAATACCTCTGGAAGCTTGAAAAAGCTTTTATGAAAGATTTGTTAGAGATCTATCCCGAACCAAAACCTGCCACAACAACTATTGCCACTTTGCTGAAGCGTATGATAGGTAAAGGTTTTGTAGCATATAAATTGTACGGAAACGCAAGGGAATATTACCCTTTGGTAAAGAAGAAAGATTATTTTTCTAAGCGTGTAAACGGATTGATTAAAACATTTTTTAACGATTCCGCTTCGCAATTTGCTTCGTTTTTTACTGAAGAAACAAATTTGACCAAAGAAGAATTGGAAGATTTAAAAAAGCTTATAGACAAACAAATTAAAGAAAAATAATCATGTTAGCTTATTTATTAAAATCGGGAGTTTGTTTGGCAGTATTTTACTTCTTCTACAAACTATTATTGGAAAAAGAACCCATCCATATTTTTAAAAGGATTTATTTATTGGGTGGATTGATAATGGCATTTACCATTCCGTTAGTCACTTTTACTACAATTGTGGAAGTTGAACCCGTTGTATTTGCACCAAGTACCTATTCAGCAATCGACTTTGATCCATTACCACTACAAGAAACAGAAGCGACACCAATAAATTATTTGCCCATTATATTATGGACGATTTATGGCTTCGGTGTGCTACTTTTTGGATTAAAATTCTTGTTCAACCTCTTTCAAATTAATACTAAAATCCGAAAAAACACCAAGCAAAAAGCAAACCGATTTACACACGTATTGTTAGAAAATTTAATTACACCACACACCTTTTTTAGCTATATATTTTTAAACAAGCAGCGGTATTTGCAACATCAAATTCCACAAGAAGTATTTTGGCATGAAGAAACACATGCCAAGCAAAAGCACAGTTTAGATGTTGTTTTTGCTGAGTTATTACAAGTGGTATTTTGGTTTAACCCGTTACTCTATTTTATTAAAAAAGATATAAAACTGAACCATGAATTTTTAGCGGACAGAGCAGTACTCAATAAAGGTGTTTCGCTTACGGCATACCAAGAAATATTGTTGGCTTTTTCAACTAACTCAACCGAGCCTACATTAGCCAATGCCTTGAATTATTCATCCATTAAAAAAAGATTTACCATTATGAAAACAAAAACATCAAAAAAAGCAGTTTGGATCAAAAGCTTGATTTTGCTGCCCCTAGTTGTAGTATTAATTTATGGTTTTAGTAAAAAAGTCACTATTGAAAAAGTTTTTGAACCATTAACTACATCAGAGAATTTAGATATTGTAAAAGATGAGATTAGGATTTATATTAATGAGAATAAAGAAGTTACCATTGACAATAGACCCATTGCTTTTAATGCAATTTCGACTGAATTAATAAAAATATCTAAAGAAACAGCAACCGATGATCTTAAAATTTTTGTTGAAGTAGAAGGGCACTTAAGCCAACAATTGTTTAGTGAATTGGAAAAAGAATTATCAAAGTCCCACCTTCCAATTTATCAGATTAAGGCAACTTCATTATCAATTGATGAAAAAGTTGAAGATGCATTCTTCACAGGTACTTCATTCACAGCAGATAGTTTAGTTTTAAATTTAAAAAATGGAGAGAAAGTTGTTGGGATTTCAAAACCTGAAAAAGAACAGCAGGACGAAGCCACTCAACAGGATTTAAAAATTCCCAATATCTCAATTAACATCAATAAAAACAAAGAGATTTTAATAAATGGCGAAAATTATGCAACCATAAAAACAGTTAAAAAAGAGGTTGAGCGAATTATTAAAAATTATACCCCAAACCAAATCTCAAAAATTAAAATTATCATTGAAGCCGATGAATCTATAAAAATGGGCTTTATTACTGATGTAAAAATAGAACTTCGCAAAGCTGGTATTAGAGGAAGAATACTCAATAAAATACATTCGGAAAATAAGAAGCATGAGAATGAAACTGTTTCCCAAAAAGAACTATCAAAGCTAGTGCAAGAATATAATAAATTAGTTGCCAAAAGAAATGCAAACAAAAACAATGGAAATTCAAAAAATTTAGACAGTCAATTAAAATCTCTAGAAAATCAAATTAATAAGGAGCTAATAAATACTGATAAAAAACATCAAGACAAGGCAACAAAAGAGCAAGTTGCTGAATATAATAAGTTGGCTAAGCATTATAATAATATGCCTAAAAATAATATGGTTGTAAAATTAAAAGATGTAGAACGGCTTAACTTTATTTACAATAAAATGACGTTAAAACAAAAGGAAAATGCCGAACCTTTTCCTAATTTTCCACCTCCTCCGCCACCAGTAAAAAATAGAGAGGAAGAAATTATTGAAGTACCAGTCAAGAATCCTCCGCCTCCGCCAGTTCCTGAAGATTCTACCCCAGAAGAAAAAGCTGAAAGACTTAAGGCAATTCAAAAATATGCCAAAGAAAATCCGGATAAAGTTTACAAACATAAAGATACAACTGGAAATGTTGTAGAAATTGTTGAAATGCCAGTAGAGGAAAGTCATAAACTTCCTCCTCCACCACCAACATTAAATCAGAATACGATAGAAAAAGGTTCAAAAAAACTACAAGAAGCATTTAAAAAATTCTCTAATACCGCCAAGATATATGGTAATTCTGTGAGAGAATATAGATCTACAAAAAAAGGTCTAAAAAACATAGAAAATCAATATAAAAAGGTCATGGAGCTCCATCAAGTTTATGAAAAACTGGCAACAGCAGAAGGCGTTTTGCCAACTCCGCCACCTCCGCCCCCAGCACCACCAAACCCAACTGATCATATGATTGAAATGGCAAAACAAGGAGCATTGTTTTATTATGAGGATAAAAAAATAACATCAGACAAGGCAATAGAACTCACTAAGAAAAATAAAAGTATTAATATTCAGGTGTTAGGCAATGGTTCAAGTAAACCAATAGTTAAATTATCTAAGAAGCCAATTACTGTTGACGACTAACCCCTCCGCCTATTTTGTTTTCTGATAAAATTTAAAATAGCAACTGGGCACCTCCCCTTGAAAAAAGGGGAGGAACTATTATTCTTTGATTAATCTATAACTTCTTAACAAACTTGGTGATAATTACAATTTGCTGTCCATCTACTTTGCCTTCAATATATTCGGCATTTTCATGATCTAAGGAAATTCGTCTAACTGCTGTACCTTGTTTGGCAACCATACTAGAACCTTTCACTTTTAAGTCTTTTATCAGAACCACAGAATCACCTGCTTCTAAAATTACACCATTAACATCTCTATGTACAATGGCGTTTGATTTATCCAAATGCTCACCAGAGGCTCTTGCAAAAGCTAAGGCTTCATCATCCAGGTACATCATATCTAACAGATCTTGTGGCCAGCCTTCTGAACGTAATCTTTGTAACATTCGCCAAGAGAGAATTTGTACAGGTTGATGTTCGATCCACATACTATCATTTAAACATCGCCAATGGTTTGGATCCATTTTATCGGCATCTTCAATTTGTTCAAGACAGGTGTTGCAAACCAATACTGCTTGGTCAACAGTTTCATTTAAGGCAGGTGGCAGTTTATAGACTGTTAAGTTTTCTCTAGATTTACACATTTCGCAAGTGGAATTGCTTCTTTCTTCTAAGGCCGTTTGTATGCTCATTGGTTGGTTTTTAATTTTCTGTTTACGGTTATTGGGTTGTATGATTATTTAATTGTCATTCAGAACAAAGCAATAGAATGTTTAAACACTAATGCAGTTTAAAGTGAAGTGAAGAGTCTCAGAATCACAACAACGGATTTAACAGATTCCTCGTACCTCGGAATGACACAAAATTGCCGATTTCATTACCTATTAATTTTAAAGCGTCTCTCTAAGTTTTTTAGGCAAACCAGCCACAACAAGATCATACGAATGGTCAATAAGTTCCAATAGTAACTTTTTAGGTAATCGACTGTCAAAAATAATGGTATTCCAAAGCCTTTTGCTCATGTGGTATCCAGGAATGATAATTCCATCATATTCTTCACGAAGCTCAATAGCTCTTTCAGGGTCACATTTTAAATTTACTTGCGTAGGTTTCCTGTTTAACCCTGTTAAGGCAAACATCTTTCCGTGTACTTTAAACACCAAAGTAGATTCATCAAACGGAAAATCTTCAGTAGTTGCTTTTTTACCCAAACAATATTCTCGAAATTCTTCTATATTCATTTTTATTTCTTAATTCAGAACCTCATATAAAATTGGTTTACTTGGTGAAGCGTTGTTCTCAAAAGGAGCAATCTGGATGTTTATAAAATATTTACCATCTTTAATGTTGTTTGGTACAAAAATCATCTCCGTTATGGTGGCATTTTTTCTGACTTTACCTTTTGTGTTCCAAAAAGCATTGTGTGCCAGCATTTTGCCTCCATCTTTTTCTCTATCTATCGAAGGTAGATCAATCAACAAATGTTCAATTCCTTTTTCCTTTAGGTGTTCCACAGCCTCCTCCAATAAATAAGGCGGATTTGTTTTGGAATAGTTTCTTTTGAGTTTATCTTTAGTATTTGGCAAAGTCCTGATAATAATGGCTTCACGTTTTTTATTGCCCAGTACAAATTGCATTTGTTTTTTAGAAATAACAAAGTCGCCATCAATTTTTTCTGGAGCTACAGAAACTACTTCTGCCAAGAAAAAGAATTGCTTTAAGGTTTTGTTTACAGAAATAAATTCGTGTGTGATATGCCCAACACACTCCGTGTGAGTTCCGTGTGCGTGCGGTTTAAAATAAATGGAATTAAAATTAATAGAATGCTTTTTTTTGACACTCCTCATTTTTTTTAAGCGGGGGCTTTTCTGGCTCCAAGCTAGGGCTCCCACATTGTCTCGTGTTAAAAGTAGTGGAATGGAAATGTCAATTGGTTCTGATAAGTTTATCTTTAATTTTTGTGATCCGTATTGAATGGTGGTTAGCATATTTTGTTAGAAATTTTAATATGCCAAATATAAGGATTAAAAAAATAGTTTATGAGTTTACAAAAGGTTTATGAGTTTAGAAAATAAACCCTTCAACTAAATTATAAACAAATCACTAGCTATACCATCTACCAAAAACTTGCCTTTTTTAGTGGTAATTAATTTTTTGTCATTTGTAATCTCAAGAGTACCTTTTCGGATAAACTTTTCAGCATTTTTTAAAAGAACATCTTTAAACTCAATGCCAAAATCTTTTTCAATTTTGATTAACGAAACACCCCAAATTGTTCTCAGCCCCGTCATCACATTTTCATTAAACCTATCTTTATCGGATAAAACTTCTGTTTCTTTCGGAACCTTATTTTCTTGAATTGACTTGATATATTTTACATTATTGGAAACATTCCAACTTCTTTCTACTCCATTAAAAGAATGAGCTGAAGGACCTATGCCCAAATACGATTTACCCAACCAATAGGCCGTATTGTGCTTTGAGAAATAATTAGGTTTTCCGAAATTGGAAATTTCGTAATGGACAAATCCCTGTTTTTCAGTTTGTTCAACTAAAATATTAAAGTGTTCTAATGCTAATTCTTCCGAAACATCGGGATATTTTCCTTGTTGGATAAAATTAGATAACGCTGTTTTCGGCTCAACAGTCAACGCATAACTTGAAATATGATTGATACCAAAATCAAAAACGGTTTGTAGATTTTCCGACCAATGCTCTTTGGACATGTTGGGGATTCCGTAAATCAAATCGACCGTAATATTATCAAAATATCTTGTAGCTTCATCCAAACATTTTTTGGCTTGTTCTGAATTGTGTGAACGATTCATTACCTGTAAATCCTCATCAAAAAAAGATTGTATTCCGATGCTTAATCGATTGATGGGTGAAATAGTCAGTTCTTGTATTTTTTCAGAAGTTAAGTCATCTGGGTTAGCTTCTAACGTAATTTCTGGATTCTCAATCACATTGTAATTTTTATAAATTGTATTTATTAAAAATTGTAATTCCCTTCTCGTTAATAAAGAGGGAGTTCCACCGCCAAAATAAATAGTTTCAATAGGTTCTTTAAGCTCGTTTTTAAGCAAAATCAGTTCCTTTGCCAAGGCCTGAATCATTTCTTCTTTTCGTTTTAAGGAAGTCGAAAAATGGAAGTCGCAATAATGGCAAGCTTGTTTGCAAAATGGGATATGGAGATAAATTCCAGACAATTTATTGTAGGTTATTATCCTTCTTATACCAATAAATGAACTGTTCTACACTCTCCTCAATTGTTGTTTTATTTTCCATCTCAAACTTGTACTCATTTAATTTAACCCTGCTAATTATCTCAGAATTAAGCTCACCTATTTTGTTAAAAATAAAATCCAAACTGAACAATTCTTTCATCAAAAAGTATGATTTTTCTTCAATACCAACGAAATATGAGTGGTCATAAATAGTAGCAAAATTTCTAATTAAAAGCTTAATTGCTGACTCATCCTTTAAAGATTTACTTATAAAAGTATCAAAGTCTTTAGGTTCATTCTCTTTCCATAGCTTCATTATTATTCTATTAGAATACTTGTAAGGATCCAAAAAGAATGGAGATTTACTATCACCTTTTACTTTTTCTAGCATAAGTTTATTAAGTCTTTGCTTTACTGGAGGATAATTTGTGATTTTTCTAGCAAAATACCACAACATATTAGCACCTAAGTTTTTACCAAAACTAATTATTAAATCCGAATGACCATCCTTATCACCTATATAGTTATACAAGATGTTAAGTCTAATAGCCATAATATCTATTAGTCTCAATCTATAATCCATCCCATAAATATTCTTTTCTGATTCAGGAATAATATCCAAATTATTAATTATGAATTTGAAGAAATAATTCCTTCTGTCTTCGGGTTCAATTACACTTACCAAGTTTTCAATTTTATAAAAAATTTTATGTTTTTTATATTTTTCTTTATTGAATAATTCTATAATATATTCTCTTAATTCTCTACTATTTTTATTTTTAATATATTTTTCTAACAAATAAACTTCAGCCTTGGGAATTTTTCTATTGAGATGATATGAAAAATATTTTTCATAGTGCTCAACAATATTTGCCCTTAATTCATTGTCTCTATTGGCAAACCCAATTAATTCATTTCTATTAGGAAACAGCCTTTCAATTATTTCCCGCGAATTGGTATGTTTTTTCAACATAACCCTTGTGCCATTCTCTTCATGTTCAAACATTGGCAAATCATTAAAATCAACAATTTTATTTAAAATAAATTCTCCCTGTGCATTATAATTCTTGAGAACTTGAGAATATTATAACATTTCTCATTTTTTATTTTTATATATTCAAGCCAAAACAAATCGGACAAATGAACATCATCTCCAATAGCAAATGCACTGATAAAAAAACTATTTATTACTCTAAGTATTTCTCTAGGAGATTTAAAATAATTATATCTAAAATTTTCTGCAATTTCACTAAATTCTAATTCTTTTCTCTCGTTATCAATAAAAGTTAAACTTCTCTTTGTCTCTTTTAATTTAAATTCAAAGAATAATTTCAAATCTTCTTTCTCTATCCTTGGAAGTAGTAAAGGTATATTGATAATTTTTTCTAGAAAAGAAAAACCATCTTTTGAATCCTCTCCATATCTCTTACTAATCGCTTTTGACACTTGCTCACTATCCAATGTAATAATGTAAATAAAATCTCTAAAATTAGCATTGAGCTTGATTAACTTCAATATAGAATAAATCTCATCTTTATCAAGTCTATCCAAATCATCGATAAAGACTACAACTTTATAATTTGCTTTTTCTAAGGCTTCATTAACTTTTTCTTTGAGTATGTCGAGGGTAAGTTCATCCCCTTTTAGGTCTTCACCTAATGCTTCAAAAAATAGTCCTGGCTCAAATTTTACTTTATTCTTATTAATTAATGGAATACTAAAAGATGATGAAAGTTTTATTGATTTAAGGTATCTACTAAAATTTACAACAGTCTCTCCAACCTTTTTTAAATTCTTTTCTTTTTTTAAAAACATTAATTTTGATAGTCCATCATAAAAATCAAAGGACATTTCATCCTCATTGGAATATCTCCAAGGGTTAAAGTGGTATTTTAAAATACCTTTTTTCTTATTTACGGAACTAAAAGCATCTAATTTATGTTCGATTAAGTTTAAAAAAGAGGTTTTACCCTCTCCCCATTTTCCATAAATCCCAATTGTTATAGGGTTTGGATTGTTAGCATTACGTTGAATTATAAACTTCACTTTTTCAGCATAATGTCGAAAATTGAATAAATCTTCTTCAGGTTTTTCTATTGCAGAATCACCTAAAACATGAACATTATTATCCATTTTTTGATTGTCTTTTAAATTATTTTCTTCGGATTATTTTTCACAAACGCTCCCCAGCCAGAATAACTTTTGTCTCCAACTACTTTACCATCATTATAAAAATGACAAACAGCCGCCGCCAAACCATCGGTAGAGTCTAAATTTTTAGGTAATTCTTTCAATTGCAATACACTTTGCAACATTTTGGCAACTTGTTCTTTACTGGCATTTCCATTGCCAGTAATGGCCATTTTTATTTTCTTTGGCGAATATTCTGTTATTGGAATTTGGCGTGATAATCCTGCTGCCATAGCAACACCCTGAGCACGACCTAATTTTAACATACTCTGTACATTTTTACCAAAAAAAGGTGCTTCAATGGCAATTTCGTCCGGGTGATGACTATCAATTAATTCAATGGTACGTTCAAAAATAAGTTTGAGTTTAACGTAATGATCGTCGTATTTTTTGAGTTGTAATTCGTTCAACTGCATAAACTGCATTTGTTTATTGACCACTTTTATCAATCCAAAACCCATAATGGTGGTTCCAGGGTCTATACCCAATATGATTTTTTCTGAATTCAAATTTTATGTTGACTTTGCTTACAAAGCTAAACAATTCTACTTTGTCAAAATTCTTATTAAACTGATTTATCGAAGTTCAAATGTAGTGACCACTATACCGTGATCTGATGGGTAAATAATTTCCTTACCATTTAATAGTAAAGATTCATTAAAAAAGGTATTGTAGGATTCTGATTTTATGGCTCTTAACTTCGGGCTTTTATAAAAAATATAATCTATTCTGTGTTCATCTTTTTTACCCTTACTATCCCAAGTAATTCCTGGGTGAGTTAAAGGGTTCGGATTTACTTCTCGATAAGAATCTACCAAACCTATTTCTTCTAATACTTTGGTGGAATACCAAGGCACAACTAAATTATTGTGAATTTCTGCGGTTTCTTCTCCCCAATCTAAATGAGATGGCGTATTCATATCTCCACCAAAAATCATTGGGATAGAATCACCTCTTGCAGCATATTTCTTAATCGTAGGTAATACCTTTTGAATCATTTTATATTTCGTACCTGTCCGCTCCCAGTCCAATAACTCTTTTACAGTTTTTCCCATTTTTTCAGGTTCGTCATGCCAAGGTAAATAATGGAACCAATTTGAAAAAACGTTTATTTTTTGACCTTTGATAATTACTTCCCTACCACCTAGATAAAAAGGAAATTCGGTATCTATTCTTTCCCCAAAAGGGAACTTAGAAAATACAGACAAGTTTACACTTTTGTCGTCCAGTGCTGTTCCTTCAGGAGCAATCAAATGAAAGTTATATTTCAAGGAGTCGGCTATCATTTTTCCCGAACCGTAAGTTTCTACCATTAAAATAATATCAGGATCAATTTCATTAATAATCTTTAGGGCATTTTGCGGACCGTTTTTAATATCATTGGCACCATGCAGAATATTCCATGCCATCACTTTAAAAGTGGTGGGTTGTTTCTGAGCTTTACAATTCATCATAAACATGAAAAAAGCCATTAGAATTGTGTATGCTTTCATTCTATTTGTATTTCAATTTTCAAATAATAGCTTTACTTTGCACTAAAATACAACGCGTTGCCAAACAAAACTAAACAATTCTTTTTTTTTCTGATTAAACTAGCCATAGTTGTTGGGGCATTTTATTTTATATACAATAAAACCATACATAATGAACAACTCAGCTTTACCGATTTTTTCAGTCGGTTAGAGAAAAGTATTTTTGAAAGTTATAAGACCATTTTTATCTTGATAGGATTTACCATTTTAAATTGGTTTTTTGAAGTTTTAAAATGGAAAACATTGGTTTCCAGTATTAAAAATATATCTTTTTTTGATGCTTTTCGGCAAAGTTTAGGCTCTCTTACCGCATCATTATTCACACCTAATAGAATTGGTGAATATGGTGCAAAAGCCATCTATTTTAAAAAAGGGAATAGACGAAAAATAATGCTACTCAACTTAATAGGAAACATGAGCCAAATGGCTGTTACAGTAGTTTTGGGGCTGATTGGATTAATTTATGTCCTATCTAATTTTCAATTAGATGTTGATTTTTATCGCTTTAGAAAAGCTGGATATATTATCGCCATTATTATACTTATCCTTATCGGCGGAAGTATAAAAGGCTTTAAAAAAATTAGGGGCTTTTATATCGATAAAATAATTCGTTTTGTAAAAAAAATGCCGACTAGTCTGCATCTAAAAATAGTGTTACTTTCTTTTTTGAGATATATCATTTTTTCGCATCAGTTTTATTTTTTATTGATGGTTTTTGGGGTAGAAATTAATTATTTAACTTCTATTTGTTTAATAACATCTATGTATTTTCTAGCCTCAATTGTGCCTAGTTTGGCATTACTAGATTGGTTAGTAAAAGGTTCAGTAGCTATATGGATATTTAGTTTGGTTGGTGTTAATGAACTAATAATTGTAACCATATCATTGTTGATGTGGATTTTAAATTTTGGAATTCCAGCCGTTGTGGGAAGTTATTTTGTTTTAAATTTCAACTTTTCTCAACAAAAATGATATTAGTCTCAACTATCATATTAACTATTTACACACTGCTAATCTTATGGTTGATTATTGGATTTGACAAGGTTAAGCCATTCGAAAAAAAAGTAGAAACTCCAAAAAACAAATTTTCTATTATTATCCCCTTTCGGAATGAAGAAAACAACTTGATTGAATTACTTAACAGTCTTTCTTTACTAAATTACCCAAATGATTTTTTTGAAATTTTTATGGTAGATGACGATTCTGAGGATAATTCAGTGGAAGTTATTGGGCATTTTAAAACGAGACGTCCTAATTTACCCATCCAAATTTTAAAAAATCAAAGAAAGTCTGGTTCACCAAAAAAAGATGCTATTGAAACCGCTATCCAAAAAGCAAAATTTGATTGGATTATTACCACAGATGCAGATTGTGTTGTCCCTAAAAATTGGCTACAAACTTTTGATACTTTTATAATAAATTATCAACCAAAATTAATCGCGGCACCTGTAACTTATGCCATTGGGAATTCTTTTTTGGAACAATTTCAATTGTTTGATTTTTTAAGCCTACAAGCAGCAACTATTGGTGGGTTTGGCATCAATAAACCTTTTTTATGTAATGGTGCTAACCTGTGTTATGAGAAATCAGCTTTTGTTGAGGTTAATGGTTTTGAAGGTAATGCTCAAATTGCCAGCGGTGACGATATTTTTTTACTCGAAAAAATGAAGAACAAGTTTCCTGAAAAAGTTCATTTTTTAAAATCAAAAGAAGTTATTGTTTTTACCAAACCTCAACCCACATTTTCAAGTTTGATTTCACAAAGAGTGCGTTGGGCAGCTAAAACCTCTTCTTTAAAAGGTAGTCTTGTTAAATTTATAGGAATTATTGTTTTTTTATTGAATTCACTGTTGGTATCAGCTCTTTTCTTAGTTTTATTAGGTTATTTCAATTTACAGTTTCTACTTATTCTTTTTGGAATTAAATTAATAATAGATTTCGTTTTATTGATGAAATCATATAAACTTTTTGGACATTCATTCCATTTTACTAAGTATTTTGTCAGCAGTTTATGCTATCCTTTTTTTAGTATGTTTGTTGTAATACTATCTTTTAAAAAAGGATATCAATGGAAAAACAGGACTTTTAAAAAATAATCAATGGCATACTCAAATTACAATACTTCAAACCCTGTTTTTAGCCGATACATTTGGAAATACAACCGAACTTCAAAATCAAAAATGACCTTAAACGGAATTTTTATAAAATCACTTTTTTCTATTGTATTAGTAGGTTTAACTACTTGGTATGTTTGGGATTTGGTAAACCAAGGACAAGATGTTCAATATTACACTTATGGTGGAATGGCAGCTGCGGTTGTATTTAGTATTATCACATCATACAAAAAAAAATGGTCATCCGTTACCACCCCACTTTATGCTTTGTCAAAAGGATTGTTTTTAGGCGGAATTTCGGCATATGCCGAAGCACGTTTTGAAGGAATGCCCACACGTGCCGTTAGCGTTACCATACTCACCTTTTTTATAATGTTACTACTCTATAAGGCAAAGATTGTAGTAGTTACCAAAAGGTTTAGAAGTGTTATAATTACCGCCATTATTACCATAATGAGCATCTATATTATTAGTTGGATATTAAACTTTTTTGGTATTGCCACACCATATATTTGGGGAACTTCCTGGTATGCCATTGGATTTAATATTATTGCAGCAATTGTAGCTTCATTTTCTTTAATGCTCGATTTTGATTTTATTGACAGAAAGCTCTATAAAACTCCCAAATATTACGAATGGGTTGCCACTTGGGGCTTGTTGGTTACGCTCATCTGGTTATATGTAGAAGTATTACGGTTGATGAAAAAGTTAGCGATACGGTTTTAAAAAAGGTTTGAGGTAGGAGGTCCGAAGGGAACAATTTGTCCATGTCAAAATAAGAAACACTGCTTCAATTTATAAGATTCTTCGCTTCGCTCTGAATGACAGAACACAAAATTCAAATCGTCTTTACTTCAACTGCCATTCTATATTGAGATTTTACAAAAATACCCCGTGTTACTGCGGGTTCTATAGGAGGTAAACGATCTATACTCCGTTTTAAGATTTTTTGAAAATCGGGAATTTGTTCGTTAATAATAGTTGTTGAATTTACATTTACTAAACTTGCCCTGCCCGTATTGTCAATCAAAATATCGATCCACGCAGTATCATTCACAGCTTTTTTAACCTTAATATCTTCTTGGCTCAATGATTCAGTCAGTTTCTGGGGCAACATTTTATAAAAACACTCTTTTTGATTGTCGTTTTCCGCAAAATTTTTACAATCAGGAAAAATGGGATAAGTGTCAACCTTGGTAAAATCAATTATAGTATCGGAAACTTCAAAATTACTTTTCGACGCAGCGTTATTTGACGAAAAATACTCGCAGGAAGTACAAAAAAGAATAAAAAAAAGAAAACTGAGGGTTCGCCTTAACATTGTTGGATCTAAAACAACGAAAGTACAATTTTTTGATAAAACAAACCTATTCCTCGTCCGTTCCTTTCATAAAAAGTTCTTTTTTAATCTCTTTAATACGAGATTTTGCGTAAAGTGTTGACTTTTCATCGTAAGTGGAAAATTTATCCACGTATTTTACATAGTGCTTTAAAGCAATTTTCTGATCCTTATAAAAACCATCTGAGAGCATGGCAATTTGAAACAAAAGTTGGTAATTTCTGGGATTGTTTTCAAATCCTTTCTGAAAAGATTCTATGGCCTTCTTAACTTCATTTTGTTCTAATTGCACTTTCCCCAGTTCAAAATAATTTTTGTCCACATCGGGTTTCTGAAATGCAATGGACATATAAAAACTCATTTCAGCTTTTTTGTATTCTTTCATAGCTGCATGCACCAACCCAATATTGAATAAAGTGCCAGTATCTTGAAAATCTGCTTTTACCACTTTATTAAAATACAAAAGAGCATTTTCGTAATCTTCTAACTTAAAATAGCTTAACCCAAATAATTTATTTACAAAAGGTGTTTTAAAATTTTGAGCTTCTAATTTTTTTAGATACATAAGCGTACTATCATATTCTTTTTCTAAAAACTCATTTTGTGCTTTCAGTTGTAAAAAGTTTAGATTATTAGAGTTGATTGCCAAACCCCTATCAATAAACAATTTTGAGGAATCTCTCACTTTGATCTTATTAAAGAATTTAGCCAATTGATAAATACTTTTAACGTGAGCGGTATCCAAGCGGTAAGCCTCTAAATAATATTTTGAGGGATCCTTTTTAATTTTTTCATAGGCTTCACCCAACTCGTAATGGAAATTTGGGTTTGTAGGGTCTTTTTCTATCAAACCGCTGAACAAATCAATAGCCTTAACTATTTTTCTGTTAGCCGCATATAATTTTGCCAAATTGTATTGCAACAATAAATTATCTGGATTGTCTTTTAAAACCTCACTTTGTAATTCCATTGCTTTTTCAGAATTGCCCACATATTGATAGCATTTTCCTAACTGTTCTTTTATTTTATCGGACGGTTTCAAAGTGTAAACCTTATTATAATATTGTATAGCATTGGTGTAATTACCAGTTTTCTGATAAATATCCGCTATTTTGATAAGTACCTTGGTAGTTGGTTTATTCTCGGTTTTTAATTTTTGCAAGGCTGCTTGATAATTTCCTTTTTCTAAATAATCATCTGCCACAGCTAAAACCGATGTTTGGGCATCGGTTTTAGCTATAGAAATTAAAAGAAATAGAATAAATAGTTGTTTTTGCATATAAGATGGGTATTATTCTATCAATAATGTAATTGGTAAGGTATATTTTACACCTACCTTTTTACCTTGGTGTTCTCCAGGTATCATTTTTGGCAATTCATTCACTACCCTTATGGCTTCCGCTTCTAAATCTGCATGAGGTCCACGAGATTTAATGTCCGTAATATTACCTTCTTTATCAATTTTAAACACCACATAAACTTTCTTTTTACCAGGTTCCAAACCTAAGGTTTTGGCCAAGTCAACGTTAAATTTTCTAGCTACATGTTTTTGAATACTTTCTTGTAAACATTTTTTAGGATCTTCTGCGTTTTCGCAATCCGGGAAAATAGGGGCATTTTCAATTGCGGCAAAAGGAACATCTTCGCCTAAAACTACTTCTGAAACTGGAACCTCAATTATCTCACCTGGTTCTTTTTCATTATCTAACTTCTCTCTTTCAGCTTTCATCGTTTTATACATAATTTCCATTAAGGATTTTTTTTCCTCTTTTGTGAGCCCTTGATTTTCAACCTTGGCGTTTAATTCATTTAGTAGCTCCTGTACGGAAGCATCTCTTGTAATTTCGGCTTCGGACTTTTCACATGAAGTATAAACCAGCATTCCGGCCAATACTGGAACTAAGAGTACATACTTCAGTTTCAATAATTGTTTTGACTTGTTTTTGTTTAACATAATAATACGTTTTTTTAGTAATGATTCTTTGAAAAATGGGTTGATAAATGATATGTTTTGTACACCAAAAGTTTCGGCCAATAAATTGTTGAAATAAGTGGTTTTGTTTTCGGTTTTTATTGCTTTTGAATCGGCAATATATTCGTGTAGTTCTGAGATTCTTGCCTGATAGATATAACTGAAAGGGTTAAACCAAAACACAATTTTTTGGAGTTCAAAAAACAATAGGTCGAGGCTATGGTATTGTTTTACGTGTACCAATTCATGCTCTATAATTTGAGATTTATTATTGCTTTCTTTTCCTAAAAATATATAGTTGAAAAATGAAAACGCTTTGTTGGTTTTTAACCACACTAAATAGTAATTGGAAGCAAGTTCCCTGTCATGCGTATAGATTAATTTGATGATTTTATATAACCGGAAGGCAAATAATATCGTAGTAAAAGCAATGCCTAGCCAAAATAGAATTGTAAGTCCGTTGTAAAACACAGACCACCAATCAAATTGTTTTTCTATTACTGCGGTTGGGTTTAATACCACTTCGGGCAATAGTACCACATATTCTTGTGGAATAATCTCTTGTACCTTATTTATTTTTATGAGCGGAATAATATATGCCAAAACCGAAGTCGACATTAAATAAACCCGGTTCCATTGAAAAAAGGTTTCTCTTTTTAAAAACAGATCGTACACCGCTAAAAACAGTGTTTGGAATAATAGTACTTGGATGATGTAGTCTAACATAATATTCTATTTTTCCGATTGTTTATCGTTAATTTCCTTTAAAATCCCTTCTAGATCTTTTAAATTCACATCATTTTTCTCCACAAAAAACGAAACCATACTTTTAAAAGAGCCCCCAAAATAGCCATCCATTAATTTGTGCAAACTCTGATTGCTATAGGATGATTTTTTTACTAACGGGAAGTATTTATATCCTTTTCCAAAAACTTCATGATCTACGAATTTTTTATCTTCCAATATCCTAACTATGGTGGAAACGGTATTGTACGCAGGTTTTGGTTTGGGCAGTTCGGCTATGATTTCCTTTACGGTGCACAATTCCAGTTGCCACAACACCTGCATAATCTGTTCTTCTGCCTTTGTTAATTGTTTCATTTTTTGAATTTTTATTTAACTAAGTTTATAGTTTTCTAATACAAATATAACTAAATATTTAGTTTAAACTAATTTTTTAGTTAAATATTTTGTAACAAAGTTTTTATATCTTCGTCAGATAAGTAAAAAAATACATGGATATATTTTTATTGATTTTAGGCGGATGCCTAATGCTATTGGGCTTAGTTGGTTCATTTTTACCGATTTTACCAGGGCCATTTACTGGTTGGCTAGGATTATTGGTGTTGCATCTAACCAATGCTATACCAATGAACTGGACGTTTTTGGGTGTAACTTTAGGCGTTGCTCTACTTATTTGGATACTCGATTATATAATCCCCGCCATGGGTACAAAAAAATTCGGTGGCAGTAAGTCAGGTGCTATTGGTACAACCATTGGTTTATTAATAGGCCTATTCTCCCCTATTCCTTTTGGATTTATTATCGGTGCTTTTGTAGGTGCTTTTATTGGTGAAATGATGCACGATAGCAAAGACACCAAACGTGCTATTAAAGCGAGTTTTGGTTCTTTTTTAGGATTTTTATTTTCTACAACAGTAAAATTTTTGGTAAGTATGGTCTTTTTGGTGCTGTTTATTAGCAAGGCCTATGATAACTGGCATCTAATAGTAGCATAAAAAAAACCTCCCATATTGGAAGGCATTAACTCAAATTGGATTAAAATGTTGTTTGTATCTAGTTATCTAGTCTCAATTAATTGGTTTAACTAAAGTACTGTTAATATTTTTGACCTTACCTCTTCTTGAGAGAGGTCGTAATTTCTATTTAGAAATTGCGGGTGAGGTCTCTTCTTTTTCGGTTGATTGTTTGTTGCAAATGTTTCTTTTTAGGGACTTTTAAAAAGTTTACTTTATGTTTCACTTACATTAATAAAACAATTTGCCCGTAAAAGTTCCTACCAACAATATTAATTATTTTTTATTTTTATCTTATATTTCTAATTATCAGTATTTTAAATATTATATATTTTTATAAAAATTAAATTATTCTCTCTATAATCAATGAAATATCCTAACAATATTGGTTAAAATTGGATATATTGTAGCCCTATAGATAGAGAAAAATATGATTCAACAAATTATACGGCAACAAAGGGACTTTTTTAACACACAACAAACCAAAAGTGTTGCCTTCAGAAAGAAATCGTTAAAAAAATTACAAAAAGAAATTGTAGCAAAGGAAAACGACATTTGCGATGCTCTATATGCCGATTTTAAAAAACCGGTTTTTGAAACTTTGGCTGCAGAAACACAATTTGTATTGGCAGAATTAAAATTGACCCTCAAAAAAATGGATGAATGGGCAAGTCGCGAAAGGGTTGCCTCAACATGGATGAATTGGCCGTCTAAAGATTATATTTATAAAGAACCTTACGGAACCGTGCTTATTATTGCTCCATGGAACTATCCTTTTCAATTAATTTTTGCCCCATTAATTGGAGCAATTGCCGCTGGAAACACTGCAGTTGTAAAACCTTCAGAAATTACTCCACATACGGCAAATATTATTTCTGAAATAGTAAGAAATGTTTTTGATCCGACACATGTTGCAGTTGTGACGGGCGGTGTAGAAACATCGCAACAATTATTAGCGGAGAAATGGGATTATATTTTTTTTACCGGAAGCACCAAAGTGGGAAAAATAGTTTATGAAAGTGCCGCCAAACATTTAACTCCAGTTACTTTAGAACTTGGTGGAAAAAACCCTTGTATTGTTGACGAAACAGCTTCTATTTCGTTAGCAGCTAAACGTATAGTTTGGGGAAAATTTTTAAATGCAGGACAGACGTGCATTGCGTCAGACTACATTTTGGTACACAAAAATGTCAAAAATAAATTGACCGAAGCTCTTAAAAAACATATCATAAAATCTTATGGGGAAAACATTGAGGCATCTCCCGATTATGCTCGTACGGTAAGTGAAAAACATTATAAAGATTTAAAAGAATTGTTGAAAGGCGAAGAAATCCTTTTTGGTGGAAAAAGTAATGATGAAGATAACTACCTATCACCTACAATAGTAAACGAACCCAATTTGAATAGCAAGTTAATGGAGGGAGAAATTTTTGGCCCCATATTGCCTATCATTTCGTATGAAAACGAAAATGATATTGACAGGCACATTTCAAATTACGGCAAGCCTTTGGCAACGTATGTATTTTCCAACAAAAAATCGTTTCAGAAGAAAATAATTGAAAATTACAGTTTTGGCGGTGGTGCTATTAATGATACTGTTACACAAATTACCAATAAACGTTTGCCATTTGGAGGGGTTGGTAACAGTGGTGTAGGTTCTTATCATGGTAAACGATCTTTCGACATTTTTTCACATCATAAACCCATCATAAATAAAGCAAACTGGATTGACATACCGCTTCGCTACCCCCCTTATAAATTATCGTTAAAATGGATAAAAAAGATAAAACATCTTTTTTGATTTTAGATTAAAGTTGCTAATAAAATTTATTCTCGTACAGATATGTTTAAAAACCGCACGAATATAGTTTGACTATTTCATATTGATAGTTTTTAGATTATTTTTATGCTTTCGATTTGATTTGATTTTACCTTTAAAAAGCTTTATGGGCAATAAAAAACAGAAATTCTTCTTCATATTTTTTTTCATTATAATACAAATGTTTAGTCAAAATGAAAAAATAAAGAATTTGAATGAGCTTTTTGAGGAAAGAAAATTCCAAGAAATTGTTGACATTTTAAGTGCAGAAGAAGAAGAAAGACAATTGAGTTTCGATGAGTATTTTTATTTGACCAAATCTTATGGGCGAGTTGGAAAATATTCCAACGGTTTAATTTATGCCAACAAAATGGTCGAACTGAGCAATGAAGCCAAAGATACTGCCAAACTGGTAAGGTCGGTAAATCTTGTTGCCGAAAATTTAATAGATCTAAACGATATTAAAAGGGGTATTGCCTATTGCGAAAAAGTTGAACCTCTTTTTAGAAAACAAGATTCATTGGAATTCCAAAAACTGTGTTTTAAGTGGGGCATGCTGTATTACCACGATGAGCAGTTCGAAAAAGCCTACAAGACCTATAATAAAATTACCCATAAAGATTTTAGGAAACTTTCACTCTTTACCAATAACTACGCGTTGACTTTAATGGGTATGAAAAAATGGAACGAGTCTCTTGAATATTTAAAAAAATCAATACAGATAGACCATCATAATGGAAAAAATATAAGTATAAACCTATCTAACATGGGTTCTGTTTATATGAATTTAAAACAATGGAAACAGGCCGAAATCCATTTAGATTCTGCCGTTAAATCTTTAACACAAAATAGCAGTTTGTCTGCCAAAAAGAGTTTGTACGAAAATTATTTCGACCTATTCAGACAACAAAACAAACTAGGCGAAGCAAGGGAAGTTTTAGAGCATATCGCAAAAATAGATAAACAAATTTTTGGCCAAAAAGTAAACGAAAAAATACATGCTTTGGAAACGGCTAGTAATCGCGAAAGCAATCTCACCCAAAAAGTGAAAATTATTGATAATCAGTTAGAAGTATCTCAAAGACAAATGCTTTGGGGCACCATAATTTCACTATTACTAATTATAGGATTATTGACTGCACTTTTCTTTTTTAAATACAGGCATATAAAAGCGGCCCATGAAAATATAATTATTGAACAAAAGTTATTAAGATCGCAAATGACCCCTCATTTTATTTTTAATTCACTTTCTGTTTTACAAGGGATGATCTTAAATAAAGAAGATAAAAAGGCAGTAAGTTATTTGTCTAAATTTTCAAAATTATTACGACTTATCCTTGAAAATTCAAGAGAAAAATTAGTTCCGTTACAAGACGAACTAAATGCAGTTAAGCATTATGTAGATCTGCAAAATATGCGAAATAAACATCAGTTTAAATATAGGTTGACTTTTAATGATGAAATATCTTCTGAACAAATACTTATTCCCCCTATGCTTATTCAGCCTTTTGTGGAAAATGCTATTGAACATGGATTTAAAAAAGACTTTGAAAATGCAGAAATCGATGTAAACATACACTTTAAAAATAATAAACTAACCTGCATTATAACGGATAATGGTGTCGGTATAAATGAAGATAAAATTAAAACAAACGATAATAAAAAATCGTTAGCTACAAAGATTACCACCGAACGCCTAAAAATTATTTCAAAAGAATTTAAAGTAGAATCGGATGTAACGGTTCAAAACAGAAAAGTTTTTAATGAAAAAGGGACTTTGGTAACGTTGATATTACCTTATAAAATTAATAAATATGATTAAAGCATTAATAGTTGAAGACGAACAATATATTAGAAAAGGATTAATTTCCATGGTGCAGAGCCTTGAAAAAGGTATAGATATTACAGGCGAATGCGAATCCGTAAAAGATGCTGTAACTGTTACTAAAGCTTGCAAACCAGATCTTATTTTTTTAGATATAAATTTAACCGATGGTAACGCCTTTGATTTTCTGGACCAGACCGAAGAACTAACGTTTAAGGTTATTTTTATAACTGCTTATGAGCAATATGCTTTACAGGCCATAAAAAATGGAGCGGTTGATTATATTTTAAAACCTGTTGATATTGATGAACTTGAAAATGCCATTGATAAAGCACTGGTTTCGGATGCCGGCACCCAAAAAGAACAATTACAAGTTGTTAAAAACCAACTAATAGATAACAAAAAAACCAAGTTGGTACTTAGGCTTCAAGAGGGGTATCAGGTCATAGAATTTCAATCTTTGGTGTATTGCCAGTCTGATAAAGGTTATACTACATTTTATCTTTCCAATGGCAAATCTTATATTGCTTCCAAACCCATTAAGGAGTTTGAAGGGCTATTACCTGTTAAAAATTTTATACGGACACATCAATCGTATATAGTAAATCTTGATTATATAGATAAATACGACAAAGCGGGATATATTTATTTAAAATCAGGTACTAGAATACCAGTCGCTTCACGTAGAAAAGAAGAATTTGTAGCCAAATTATTGGGGGAATAATACGAATTTTGAGTTATTAGTTCAAAGAATTGTAATTAAACTCATAAGCTGGTTCAAAACTAAAACACAAATTTCCGCTTACTCATCAAATATTCATTCAAACAATGCGAATCTACAATTCTACTTTATATCAACTAATAGTTATCTATTTTTGAAATAGAATTTAAACGCACACAACATGAAACGCAAATTAGACGCTGAGTAAAACTCTTTAGAAAGTATTAAAAAATTCTTAAGCTCAAAAACCAACTTAGAATGCTCTATACAACAAGACCAATGGTTTGATGATGGTGAAGTAATGTTAACGGCTGGCAAACAATGTGTAGTAGTCAAAAAAAGCGGTACGGCAGGAGCCAAAGTGGTTTTAAAAGAAAATAATATAGTGGATATAAAACCCATTGCTCCAAGTACTTTTATGAATACCTTAACGCAAAGAGGTATAATTGCCGTAATTGTACATGCCATTATATCGGGTTCGCAAAATAAGGTGGCCGACCAAGTAGAAAACTATTTATTGGAAATTCAAAATGGGTAACCATGACAGTAGAAACCTTTAACTACAAAGAAAAATTCTCCTTTTGGGTGTTTACGCCAGCAGTAGTTTTTATTGCCTTATCTTCTTATGCTTTTTCGCAAAAAGTAAGTTTTACCTATAAAGGACGATCGTTTTTAGAGTACCCTTATAGTTTTTATATTCCTGGAGCATTGGCTGTATTGTTTATTTTATATGCTATTTCAAAATTTATAAAAGCAACAAAATCAAACCAAAATAAAAAACCAATTAGTTTGGGTGAATCCTATATGACCTTTCCAAAGGGGTCTTCGGACAGTATTACCGTCAATTATAGCAATGTGAACGAATTATGGGTAAAAGACGATAATGATGATGGCGAATCCGTAATTTTATATACAGAAAACAACAAAAACAGGTACGAATTCTTTGCTGAAAATTTTGAGAACGACACAAAATATGTAGCTTTTAAAGTGTTTCTGGAGCAAGTTTGTATTAATATTACAAACAGGAAGTAAATAAATACCATTATAAAATATAAAAGGAAAATTGCTGTTAGTTAAAAAACATATTTAATCAAATACTTGTTATCATGATATTTTTCGGAAGCAGAAGCAAACATTTAAAAACAGAAAGAGTTTCAGGCCTAACTTGCCAGCATTGTCAAAATCAAGGCTCAACCAACATTAGTATTTTCGCCAAATACGCCCATATTTATTGGTTGCCTTTTTTCCCGATGGGAAAAACGGGCGTTTCGGAGTGTAACCATTGTAAAATTACCTTGGCTCCAAAAGATATGAACCAACGCTTAAAAGACAGCTATTATAAAGTAAAATCCGACACCAAAACACCTATATTCCATTATTTTGGTTTAGGGCTGATCGGAGCGTTTATTATACTTATGATTTATGCTGTATCTGCTCATAAAAACGATGTTAAAACGTATATAGAAAATCCACGGGTTGGTGATGTGTACGACTACAAACCCAATGATTATTATTCTACCTTAAAAGTTACAGAAGTTACTCAAGATTCTATAATCTTAACGCCAAATGGTTATGAAATTGAAAAGAAAAGTAAACTCTATAAAATAGACAAGTCCGAAAATTATACGGGCAAACCATACGCCATTGGTAAAAACGAACTTAAACGTATGTATGACAATAAGACAATTCTAGATATTGATAGAGATTAACTTCTGATATTTAAAAAAAATGCAAAGCAATAATAACATTTACTCTTTTACAGAAGAGGCTGCCAACAAATTAGCTACCAAAAAGATGATTGCCTTATTTCCTATGATGGTATGTTTGGTTTTTACAGCATTTGTAATTGCCAATGCAGTGAAAGACAATGGAATGACACAGGACAAAGAATTTATCTACATTCTCGGTATTGTTGGATTAATTATTGTAGTTGCCGGTTCTTTCGCTGGTAAAAAAGGTGCAAAAGGGCTTTTCGAAGCCACAAAATTTGCACTTGACGACACCTCTTTAGAAAAACAAATCCCTAATGCTAAAAATGTAAAAATAAGTTTTAGAGACATTAAGAGTTATCGTGAAAGCAAAAACGGATTTAGAGTAAGAGCCATGAAAAAGCAAATTTTTGTTCCATCGGTAGTAACAGATTATTCAGAACTTGTGTCAAAAATCAAAAAGAACACACAATCTGGTGTTATAAACTACAGCACCAAGTTCAAACTCAATGAATATGCAGAAATGAATTTGGTCGGCTTAGGCCTAATGGCAATAGCCATTAGCTTTTTTGTATTGGATGGCAAAATTTATAAGCTAATTTTTGGTATCCCGCTATTGTTTGGGCTACTATATGCAATTTATGACGCCTATACAAACAAACATACACAAACAAACGAAGGTGCCTTAGGAAAAATAATGCTCTACACTTTGATTTTAATTGGTTATTTGATTTACATTTTAGTTACTTAAGACAAATACCTAAAATTACTTTGCCCCTGCTGGTAAATTAGTTATTAAATAATTTGTCAAAATCTCCCTTAAATGTCTTGATGTATTTTCACCTTCGTGAATTCCATGACTCCGATTTGGATAAGACATCATAGAAAATATTTTATTATGCTTTATCAATTCGTTAATTAACATTTCTGTGCCTTGATAATGCACATTATCATCTCCAGTGCCATGTAAAACAAGTAAATTGCCTTCTAGGTTTTTAGCATAATTAATTGGCGATCCTTTTTGATAACTTTCAGGCATTAATTGCGGTACCCCTGAATATCTTTCTTGATAAATGTTATCATATAATCTTTGATCTGGCACAGGTGCCACAGATATGCCCGTTTTATAAATTTCAGGATACCTAAACATCATATTTAAAGTCATAGAACCTCCGCCGCTCCATCCCCAAATTCCAATTCTGTCTTCATCGACAAAAGGATAGGTCTCAACAATTTTTTGTGTTGCTTCCGCTTGATCTTTAGATGATAATACTCCAATCTGACCATAAACCGACTTACGCCACTCACGCCCTTTTGGTGCTGGTGTTCCACGGTTGTCAATACTCATTACAATATAACCTTGCTGAGCTAAATACAAATGCCACAAATAATTACTACCACCCCAAGCATCTTTTACTGTTTGATTCCAAGGTTCGCCATAAACATAAAACAATACAGGATATTTTTCGGAAGCATCAAAATCGGTGGGTTTTATCATATAGGCATCTAAACTTGTTCCATCATTTACCGATACTTTAAAAAATTCCATCGGATTTCTATCTAGTGCAGAAACTTTTTGTTTCAATTCAGAATTACTTACCAAAGTTTTGAGAACCTCGTGATTAGGCAATGAAATCAATTCTGTAATCGGTGGCATTTCTGCCGTAGAATAGTTATGTTTTGCAAATTTACCATTGGGCGATATATCATAACTATGTGTACCGGGTTGATTTTTTGGTGTCAACCTTTCCGCTTTTCCCTTACCATTCATTTTAGTTCGATACAGGTACTTTTGAGTGGCTTTATTTGGGCTTGCCATAAAATACAACCAATTATATTTTTCATCAATCAAGACTATATTAATCATGTCATAATCAGAAGATGTCAATTGAATTTCCTTACCATTCGTAATTTTATAAGCTGCTTTCCAACCACTTTTTTGACTTACCCACGTGAAAGAATTTCCATCTTTTAAATATTGAAAATCATCAACGGCGTCTAACCAAGCTGTTTCCTTATCTTCATAAACAACTTTCACCGCTCCTGTATTAACATCGCACAAAGTAACTTTATTATGGTTTTGTTCTCTATTAATGTGTTGCACCAATAATGCCTCTGAATTGGGTTTCCAAATCATTCTTGGAATGTATTGATTGGCTGCATCTCCTGGAAGTTGCATCCATGTAGTTTTTCCGCCATTTACATTTACCACACCTACTTTAGCTTCAGATGGTTTTTCACCAGCTTTTGGGTACTGAACTGGAATGGTGAATGAATATAAAGAATCAGTATTATTAATCATCAAAAAGTTTTTGATAGTAGAAGCATCCAATCGCCAATAAGCAATTTTGGTGCCATCGGGACTCCACCTAAAACCGTCTCTACATGAAAATTCTTCTTCGTAAACCCAATCAAAAGTACCATTGATTATTTTGTCTGTGCCATCCGTTGTTAAGGCTGTAATTTTATCATCAGCCAAAGACTCCACATAAATATTATGCTCACGTACATAAGCTACTTTATTGCCATCGGGTGAAAATTTTGCGAACATTAATGTGGAGGGTCTCGCATCTACTCCACCTACTTTTTTAAGTTTTTTGGTATTCAAATTCAGCACCCAGTAATCGCCTTTGGTGTGGTATCGCCAAACACGAGCCGTATTGGTGAATATTAATACTTTACGTTTATCTTCTGACCATTCATAATCAGCAATTCTAAGCGGGTTTTTACTGCCTTCAGGAATCAACCACTCAGCAGGAATTAAAACTTCTTGAGTGCCATTGCGTGTATTAGTTTTTACAATATCAAATCCCCCATCAGTTTTAGCAGACATTTCTAAGGTTGTAAAATCATTACCGCCATTAAACCATCGTAACGATTTTGAACGTTCTGATTGGAATTCGTTAGAGCTAAAAATACGTTCTAACGTTAATTCAGAATCTTGGGCAACTAAAGTAAATGTTGTTGCTAAGAAAAATAAGGTGAGGATTAGTTTTTGCATGTTTTAAAATCTATAATTTGGATTTTATAAAAGTAAAGAAATTATTCTTGTGGATGATACGGAACCTCTTTAAAACAAAAAAGCATCCCAAATTTAGGGAAGCTTTTCATCGACTAACTCTTTAATTTAGAACGATTTATATGTAAACCGTTAAAAACAACACAACGTTATTAAAATTTCTTTAACCCGAGAAATTTTAGCGGTCTGATCCTAGATTTGAACTTAACCAACAAGAATTGTTCAAATTTTTAGGCGGTTTAAAACTGAAATTATCGGATTTAGAACAACAAATCTCGGATTTTGAACAAAGAATTAAAGAGTAACTTAAAATATTAATTAGCACTTTTATTTTTAAACAAGGCTATTAGAAGAAGTATTGACATAGGAGCTATATATATAACAAGATAATAATAAAAGTATATGTAAATATTAAATAAAAATCCTAATGAATAAAAAATAAAAATTAACAACGATAACCATGAGATAAGAACAACAACGGATGTACCCACGTCGCGTAGAACATGAGCATTTTTACCGTCTGTAAAAGCAATACTGAAAAGGAGAGCATATGAGTAAGCTGAAAAGAGCGAAATAGCCGAGCAAAATATAAGTAAAGTGACCAAATCGGCTTCATTATAAAACTCATTATTAAAAAGATAAATTGAGACATACCAAAAAGGCACTAAAAGCAAGGAAAGTAATGTTGCTTTTATAGTATCATTAGATTCTGAAATATCTTTTAGATATGGCATTTAACAAAAACTTCTAAATTGATTCAAATTTAAAAACAATTTACAACTAAAAAAATATTCAAATATGCGTTATTTCCAAACCGTTGGCAAGATGTTGGCAAAATCATCTACAAAACAAAAAAGCATCCCAAATTTAGGGAAGCTTTTCATCGACTAACTTACTAAGTTAGAACAGTTTATATGTAAACTGTTAAAAACAACACAACATTTTAATTGCGGTCTGGACGGGACTCGAACCCGCGACCTCCGCCGTGACAGGGCGGCATTCTAACCAGCTGAACTACCAGACCGTTGCTTAAAGCGAGTGCAAATATAAACTCGTTTTTTAAATTGGCAAAGCCTTTTGCTAAATTTATTATAAAAATCTTTTTCTACTGACCAAGTACGTGGTAAGTATTTGTTCGAAACCTTGGTTGATATCAACAGGCACATAATCAATTTTGTATTGCATACATTTCATCTTCAATTGATTAAAATAATTTTTGACGATGGTTTTATATCCGTCTTTAACGGTATCGGCATATAAATTAATATACTCGCCCGTTTCTACATCTACAAATCTTTTCGGGGCATTGTCAAAATCGAAATCTAGTTCTTTTTTACCATCAAAGGTATGGAACAGTACTACTTCGTGTTTGTTATACTTTAAGTGACGTAAGGCTTCAAATAGCAGTTCCTCATCTTTATCTGCTTGAAACATATCGGTAAACAAGAAAATTAACGATCGTCTATGAATTTTATCTGCTATTTCATGCAAAGCTGCATAGGTCTTCGTCTTTGTTTTAGATTGTTCCTCTAAAAGTGTCTCCAATTGGCTCAACAACATTCTTCTATGACGTTCGCTTCCCTTTGCGGGAGCATAATATTCGTTTACATTGGAATACACGCTTAATCCATAAGCATCGCGTTGACGCTTTAAAATCTCTAATAATGCCGCAGAAGCTATTACCGAAAACCCAATTTTATTCAATTGCTCTAATGAAGTATTTTTTAATTGAGGGTAGTGCATCGATGCCGAATTATCAATGATTATGTGGCATCTTAAATTGGTTTCCTCTTCATACCTTTTTACAAAAAGCTTATCGGTTTTGGCATATAATTTCCAGTCGATATGCCTAGTACTTTCCCCTTTATTGTACAAACGATGCTCTGCAAACTCCACCGAAAACCCATGAAATGGGCTTTTGTGCATGCCCGTAATAAAACCCTCTACTACTTGATTGGCAAGTAGCTCTAGGTTTTTTATTCCGATGATATTTTTTGCCTCGTTTATAAACATAGCGTGTTCGGGAAAAATAAAAAGGTTTGAATCAAACTATGTCCGAAACAAACCTTTTAATTATTGTAAACGTCTTTTTTAAACTAACGCCTCTAATTTTTCGGTATATGTTGCTTTTGGAGCAACACCAACTTGTTTGTCAACAACCTCACCACCTTTAAAAATTAAAATGGTAGGTATATTTCTAACCCCATATTTAGCAGCAAATTCTTGATTTGCATCAACATCTACTTTTGCAACAACCGCTTTACCTTCAAAATCGGCACTTAATTCTTCTACTGTTGGAGCTAACATTCTACAAGGCCCGCACCAAGCTGCCCAAAAATCTACTAAAACAGGTTTTTCTGATTTTAATACCACATCGTTAAAAGTAGCATCTGTAACTTCTATTGCCATATTATTATATATTATTGTTGTTATTCTATATATTACAAAAGTAGCAAATATTTTACCAAATAATATAATCTTTAATTGCTTTTGCTTATGTTAGTATTTAAAATAGTTATTTCCTTACAATAATTTGTTTATCAATTTCAGTAAACCAAACCTGCAAGGTTAAAAAAAACCTTGCAGGTTGGCGTAAAAATTTAAAAAACGCCCTCAGCCACCGCTTTTATATTGTCCGATTTTCCCATAGAATAATAATGCAGCACAGGTAAGCCTGCATCTAACAACTCTTTAGATTGTTGAATGCAATACTCCACACCTACTTGACGGACTTCTTTATTATCCTTACATTTCTCAACTTCTTTTATCAACTCCTCGGGCAAGTCTATTTTAAAGACCTGCGGTAATAATTGTAAATGGCGTTTCACCGCAATTGGTTTAATTCCTGGAATGATTGGAACCGTAATTCCAGCTTTCTTAGCTGCATCTACAAAATTGAAGAATTTTTGATTGTCAAAAAACATCTGTGTAACCACATAATCTGCACCAGCATCAACTTTCTGTTTTAAGCGTTTTAAATCGGTTTGTAACGAAGGAGCCTCCAAATGTTTTTCAGGATAGCCCGCCACACCGATGCAAAAATCTGCTCTATCATCGGCATCAATTACATCATGTAAATATTTACCCGCATTAAGGTTTTGAATTTGACTTACCAATTCAGAAGCAAAACAATGACCACCTTCTGTGGGTTTAAAATACTGTTCGTGCTTCATGGCATCGCCTCTCAGGGCCATGACGTTTTCAATACCCAAATAATGGCAATCTACCAACAAATATTCCGTTTCTTCTTTTGTGAAACCTCCGCACAACACATGTGGTACGGTATCAACATTATACTTATGTTTTATCGCAGCACAAATACCTACAGTACCCGGACGCATTCTGGTTACTTTTCTATCTAAAAGCCCACCTTTATCAATGTAAACGTATTCTTCCCGCGAAGTCGTAACATCAATAAATGGTGGTTTAAATTCCATTAAAGGATCAATATTATTATACAATTCTTGAATATTTTTTCCTTTTTGGGGTGGAATGATTTCAAAGGAAAATAAAGTTTTGCCTTTTGCTTTTTGTATATGTTCTGTTATCTTCATAAGCCTCTCCCCCGCCCTCCCCACTAGAGAGGGAGCTTATAGGGTTCTATTTAATTATTTTATGGTTTCCCAATTTTTAAAATCTTATTTATCTATCTGGGTTATTTTAAAAGTTTCCCGCTTTCGCGGGAACGACATTAATCGTCGGCTAAATTCGGATTCAGCCATTTTCTAGCTTCATCTAGTGGAATATTTCTGCGTTTAGCATAATCGACCAACTGATCTTCTTTTATTTTTCCCAAGCCGAAATATTTTGCCTCTTCGTTACCAAAATAATAACCCGAAACACTAGATGCGGGCCACATTGCCAAATGGTCCGTTAATTTTATGCCTATATTTTCTTCGACATTTAGCAGTTTCCAAATGGTTTTCTTTTCTAAATGATCTGGACAAGCAGGGTAGCCCGGTGCTGGTCGAATTCCTTTATAGCTTTCGCTAATTAAATCTTCATTAGACAACTTTTCATCGGCAGCATATCCCCAATATTCCGTTCTCACTTTTTTGTGTAAATATTCGGCAAAAGCTTCTGCCAGTCTATCCGCCAGAGCTTTTGCCATAATGGCGTTGTAATCGTCTAAATTTTCTTGAAACTGCTTAACGAGTTCATCCGTACCAAAACCCGTGGTAACTGCAAAACAGCCTATGTAATCTTGCCTGCCACTCTCTTTTGGTGCAATAAAATCCGCCAAGGCATAACTGGCAATACCTTCGCGTCGTTTTAGCTGTTGCCTTAACGTTAAAAAGGTATCGATTTCACTGCCGTTTTCATCGTAAATTTCAATGTCATCATCGTTAACAGCATTAGCAGGAAACAAACCAAAAATCGCTTTTGCCTTCAATAGTTTTTCATCAAAAATACGTTGCAATAATACTTTTGCTTCCTCAAATATTACGGCGGCCTGTTCTCCTACCACCTCATCGGTCAATATATCTGGATATTTTCCATGGAGTTCCCAACTTCTAAAAAACGGACTCCAATCGATATAATCTTTCAGCAGACTTAAATCAAAATCTTCAATAATGGTTACCCCTATTTTTTTTGGTTTTACGATATTCGTTTTATTCCAATCAATTTTAAATTTCCGCTTGCGAGCCACTTCTAAAGTTGTATATTCTTTGGATTTTTTACGGCTTAAAAAGCTCTCTCTAAATTTATCATATTCTTCTCTGATTTGCTTTTTAAACGCTTCATTATTCTTATCCAGTAAATTACCAACAACGGTAACCGCTCTTGAGGCGTCATTAACGTGAACCACTGTATTGTTATACTTTGGCGAAATTTTTACCACAGTGTGGGCTTTTGATGTAGTTGCACCACCAATCAACAACGGAATGGTCATTTCGTTCTTTTCCATCTCCTCTGCCATATATGCCATCTCATCCAAAGAAGGTGTTATCAATCCACTTAAGCCAATAGCATCAACATTATGCTTTTTGGCTTCAGCGATAATTTTTTCTGGTGGTACCATAACACCCAAATCTACAATTTCGTAATTGTTACAGGCTAAAACCACGGCTACAATGTTTTTACCTATATCATGCACATCACCCTTTACGGTTGCCATTAATATTTTTCCTATTCCTTCGGCTGGTGCCTCGGGATCTTTAGCAGCTTCAATAAATGGTTGTAGGTATGCGACTGCTTTTTTCATAACCCGTGCCGATTTTACCACTTGGGGTAAAAACATTTTTCCACTTCCGAAAAGATCGCCCACGACGTTCATTCCCGTCATTAAATGACCTTCTATAACTTCAATGGGTTTTTCAGAAGCCAATCTCGCTTCCTCTACATCTTCAATAATAAATGCATCAATACCTTTTACCAAGGCATGGGTAATTCTATCCTGCAAAGGATCATTACGCCATAAATTTTTGGTAGCATCATCCACCTTATCTTTACCAACAACGGTCTCTGCAAATTCTAACAGACGTTCGGTAGCATCATCACGTTTATCAAACAAAACATCTTCAACCCTTTCCAATAAATCTTTTGGAATATCATCATAAACCTCTAACATTGTTGGGTTTACAATCCCCATCGTCATTCCGTGTTGAATGGCATGATATAAAAAAGCAGCATTGATAGCTTCCCTTACCGGATTATTTCCTCTAAATGAGAATGACACATTGCTCACTCCTCCACTTACATTTGCATGAGGCAAATTCTCACGAATCCACTTGGTGGCTCTAAAAAAATCCAAAGCATTTAATCGGTGTTCTTCCAATCCTGTAGCGACAGGAAAAATATTGGGATCAAAAATTATATCTTGAGCTGGGAAACCGACCTTATCGACCAAAATATCATAAGAACGTTTACAGATTTCAATTCTACGATCATAAGTGTCAGCCTGACCGTCTTCGTCAAAAGCCATAATAATTACAGCTGCACCGTATCGCTTTATCAATTTAGCTTGACGAATAAATTCCGCTTCACCTTCTTTTAAACTGATAGAATTTACCACGCATTTGCCCTGAACCACCTTTAAACCCGCCTCAATAATATGCCATTTGGAGCTGTCAATCATTATTGGCACTCTGGCAATATCAGGTTCTGAAGCAATCAGATTAAGGAATTTGACCATTGCTACTTCCCCGTCCAACATACCCTCGTCCATATTTACATCGATGATTTGAGCACCCCCTTCAACCTGGTCTCTAGCAACGCTTAAAGCCTCATCATATTTTTCATCTTTAATTAATCTCAAAAACTTTCGTGAGCCCGTGACGTTGGTACGTTCACCAACATTGACAAAGTTGCTTTCTGGAGTTAAAACCAATGGTTCTAATCCCGATAGAGTTAAATATTTTGTATTCTTTTCTGACATTATTTATAATGTTCTACTGTTGGAAAAGGTTCATAAAACTGATGTAATAATGCTTTCCATTGTTGATATTGAGGCGATTTCCTAAAACCAATTTCATGGTCTTCTAATGTCTCCCAATTCACCAATAAAATATACTTATCATCTTGCTCAATACATTTCTTAAGCTCATGTGAAATATATCCATCCATAGACGAAATTATTCTTTTCGCCTTATTAAAATTGAGTTCAAATTCCTCTGAAAATCCTTTTTTTATATTTAATATGGCCACTTCTAGAATCATGAAAATTGCTTGTCTAAAATCCTTTTAGGTTCGTATTTCTGTGCAACTTCAGCAATTAATTTAATATGCTCAGGTGTTGTACCACAGCATCCACCAATGATATTTATCAAATTATCCTTGAGATAGCTTTCTACCAATTCTTGCATTTCTTCCGGGGTTTCGTCATATTCTCCGAAGGCATTTGGCAAACCAGCATTAGGGTGAGCAGATGTATAAAACGATGTTTTTCTAGATAAACGTTGCACATATGGTTTGAGTTGATCTGCACCTAAAGCACAATTAAAACCAACACTTAATATGGGAATATGGGAAATTGAAATTAAAAAAGCCTCGACCGTTTGACCGGACAAAGTCCTTCCCGAAGCATCCGTAATTGTACCTGAAACCATAATCGGAATATCGATATTCTTTTCTTCTTTTATTTCTTCAATTGCAAATAATGCCGCTTTGGCATTGAGTGTGTCAAAAATAGTTTCGACCAATAATAAATCTACACCTCCATCTATCAATGCTTCTACCTGTTGTTTGTAAGCTATTCGTAATTCATCAAAAGTTACGGCTCTGAAAGCGGGGTCATTAACATCTGGAGACATACTAGCCGTGCGGTTTGTCGGCCCAATGGACCCTGCAACAAATCGCGGTTTATTAGGTTCTTTTTTAGTAAACCCATCCGCAACTTCTTTTGCTATTTTAGCCGATTGAAAATTCAACTCATATACCAAATCCTCTAGCTGATAATCTGCCATAGCAATAGTTGTTCCAGAAAAGGTATTGGTTTCTATAATGTCAGCACCAACCTCTAAAAATTTGGCATGAATTTCCTTTATGGCATCTGGTTTTGTAATCGATAATAAATCGTTATTTCCTTTTAAGGGTAAATGAAAATCCTTAAAACGCTCGCCTCTAAAATCTTCTTCCGAAAATTTATATTGCTGTAGCATGGTACCCATGGCACCGTCCAATACTAAGATTCTGTTTTCTAATTCTTGTCGAATATCTTTCATCGTCAAATTTTTATCAAGAGACATATTTTATCCTTCCTATTTTATTTAAGGATAGCAATAATAACTGTTTACAAGATTAATGGATTTTTGAAAATCTATCGGTTATCTATTCCTTTAAATTACTAAGGATAGAATTTAGCACCTTCTTTTTTTGAGTTTGTGAATTAAACTAATAGAGATCCTGCTTTTCAGCAGGATTAGCTTAACTAATAACTTTAAAGGCATCGCTGAGGCGATTTTTTAAAGCTGAGTTTCACTAAAAAGGGTTGCTAAGGTTTCATAGGGTCTAATCCCTCCACCTTTCTTGATAACAACTATTAAAGAACTGGCACAAAATAAAGGAATTAATAGCTTAAAACCAATTTTATTCAAACAAATCTGAGGACAAATATCGGTCGCCTATATCACAAATAATTGCAACTATAACGCCCCTTTCAATACTATTAGCTATTTTTAATGCAGCAGAAACGGAACCTCCGCTACTCATACCTGCAAAAACACCTTCTTCTTTAGCTAATCTGTTGGCAGTATCCTTCGCTTCTTTTTCACTGACTTCTATGATGGTATCAACTTTTGAACGGTCAAATATTTTAGGTAAATACGCTTCTGGCCACTTTCTGATACCTGGAATTTTTGCATCATCCGTTGGCTGAGCTCCAACAATGACAACACTCTTATCTTGCTCTTTTAAATAAGTAGAAACACCCATAATTGTACCAGTAGTACCCATGGCAGAAACAAAATGCGTAATTTTTCCGTTAGTATCTTTCCAAATTTCTGGACCAGTAGTTTTATAATGGGCTTTCCAATTATCATCGTTTGCAAACTGGTTGAGCATAAAATAACCTTTATCTTTTTCTAACTGAACAGCCAAATCGCGAGCACCTTCAATTCCATTATCTGCGGATGTTAAAATCAATTTCGCTCCGTAGGCTCGCATGGTTTTTATTCGTTCTTCGGTTGAATTTTCGGGCATCACCAATACCATATTTAATCCTAAAAGCTTTGCAATAAATGCCAATGCAATACCTGTATTTCCACTAGTGGCTTCAACCAAAGTATCACCTTTATTAATGTCACCACGATTTAAAGCTTCGTTAATCATGTTAAAGGCGGCCCGATCTTTAACACTGCCTCCAGGATTTTTTCCTTCCAATTTCAAAAATAAACGTACATTTTTATTTGAAATAATATGCGTTGCTTCAATCAATGGAGTATTGCCAATGATGTCTGTTATGGATTTACTCTGAATCATTCTCACGGGTTCTTATTTTGAACTCTTTTTGATAGGTTAAAATGGAGTTTTCAGGAACAGATTCCGTCAGGCAAACATTTGCCCCGATAACACTATTTGCACCAACAACTACATCACCACCTAAAATAGTGGCATTCGCATAAATAATCACATTATCTTCAATGGTTGGGTGTCTTTTTGTAAATGACAGACTCTTTTTAACCTGAATTCCACCAAGGGTAACCCCTTGATAAATTTTTACATTATTTTTTATAACGGATGTTTCGCCAATGACAATTCCAGTGGCATGATCGATAAAAAAAGAATCACCAATGATTGCTCCGGGGTGAATATCAACACCTGTTAATCCATGTCCATATTCGCTCATCATTCTGGGTAAAATGGGGACGTTCAATTTATACAACTCGTGACTTAATCTGTAAATGGCAGTGGCATGAAAACCCGGATATGCCAAATACACCTCTTCTAAACTTTTAGCAGCGGGGTCATTTTCTTCAAGGGCAACGGCATCTAAACTCAATTTGTACTGGATGGTTTCAAAATGAGATTGGAATTCATTCCAAAGATTTCGATTATCGGCTATCTTTAATTTATCTGTTATTTTTAAGAAAGTACTTTCTAAAAATGAATAATTCTCTTCTTTAAAATTGGCATCGAAAAGACTATAAAAAAGTTTCTTGGTAAAAACCGCTACCGTATCTTTTAAACAAATATTGTAGTTTTTAAGTTGATGCCTTTCTTGAGATGGCGATTGCATAAATAATAATATTTAACATTAAAACTAATGTTTCGCGAAGGTATTAATTTTATACTTAAATATCTTCTGGTGGACTGTTTTAATGCAAGATTTAAGATTCGGGTGCCAATTCAATTTCCAATCCATTTAAGGCTTCAGTTATTGGAATTTGGCATCCGAGTCGGCTATTCTCCTTAACATAAAATGCCTCAGAAAGCATAGCTTCTTCTTCGTCTTCCATAGCCGACAAAATATGATCGGACAAAACATAACATTGACACGAGGCACACATTGCCATTCCACCACAAGTACCTTCTACAGGAAGTTCGTAAGACTTACAAACCTCCATTAAATTCATTGCCATATCAGTCGGTGCAAGTACTTCATGGATTACACCTTCTCGGTCTTTTATTTTTATTTTTACGTCAACCACTATACAATTGCTTTAACAACGGCCTTTGGAGCCTCTTTACGACTGCCATCAAATCCGTTTATTCCACTAACAGTGGTATATTTTAAAACCAGTTTTTTACCTGGGTTGATAATTTTATAGGCAGATTGGCACATTAAAGTAGCTTCGTGAAATCCACACAAAATCAATTTTAGTTTACCCGGATAGGTATTTACATCACCAATGGCAAAAACACCGGGAACATTTGTTTGATAATCAAAAGTATCAACTTTTATAGCGTTTTTTTCAATCTCCAGACCCCAATTACCAATTGGACCCAATTTAGGAGACAATCCGAAAAGTGGAATAAAATGATCTGTCTCAATCAACTCTTCAATTCCATCTTTTACAACTGAAACTGCTTCTATTTTTTCCTTACCATGTAACTTTGTCACTTCGGCTGGTGTAATTAAATTTATTTTCCCCAATAGTTTCAATTCTTGCACGGTATCTACAGAATCCAAAGCTCCTCTAAATTCGTTTCGTCTGTGAATTAAAGTTACTTCACTTGCAACATTGGCCAAAAAGATTGCCCAATCCAGAGCAGAATCTCCACCACCAGAAATCACTACTCTTTTATTGCGATACACTTCTGGCTCTTTTATAAAGTACTCTACACCTTTATCCTCATAAAATGAAATATTTTCAATCAATGGTTTACGAGGTTCGAAACTACCCAATCCTCCTGCTATTGCCACTATGGGTGCATGATGTTTAGTGCCTTTATTAGTAGTTACAATAAACGAACCATCTTCTTGCTTATCAATTGTTTCTGCACGTTCACCCAAGGTAAAACCAGGTTCAAATTGCTTACATTGTTCCAGTAAATTATTTGTTAAATCACCAGCCAAAACCTCTGGAAAACCAGGAATATCATAAATTGGTTTTTTAGGATAAATTTCCGCACATTGACCACCAGGTATGGGTAATGCATCTATCAAATGACATTTTAACTTGAGTAATCCCGCTTCAAAAACGGTAAACAATCCTGTAGGCCCTGCTCCTATAATCAATATATCTGTTTTAATCATTTTTTTTGTTTTCTAATTTAACAATCCTTCTGTTAGCTTATTTAATGTTTTCACTTTAGCTTCAAAATTCCCTTTTATGGTTTTTCTATAGGAATTCAAATTTTTTACCATATCGTCAATATTTTCTGGAATTACTTCTTCAAAAAATTGACGTAATCTTTTGGCTGTAGTTGGCGATTTTCCATTGGTGGATATTGCTATTTTTACATTGCCTTTGGTAACGATACCACCTAGGTAGAAATCGCATAAATGTGGAGTGTCGGCAACATTCACCAACAACTGTTTTTGTTTGGCGTCTTTATAGATTTGTGTATTCACGACATTATCATTTGTAGCTGCAATGACAATATGCTGTTTGTGTAAAATATTGCTTGTATATGGCCTCTGCATTGTCAACACATCATGCTTTTTGGCCAATGCTAAAATTTCTTCAGAAAAATCTAATGCGATTAGAGCTACTTTTGCGTTAGGGCTAGATTTCAACAAAAAAGTCAATTTCTCTAAGGCTACATTTCCACCACCAATTATAATTATATTAAGTTGGTTTACTTTTAAAAAAATAGGATATAATTCGTTTTTAGCCCCCTCCGCCCCCTCAGGGAGGACTTTCTTTGTTGTGTTCATTTTTATTGATTTTTAAGCTATTGAATTATTTAATTGTATTTCTTCATGGAATAAATTTGCCTCTCTAAGTTTGGAATTTAGGATATTTCTTTGCCTTACCACTTCGCCAATGACAATAATAGCGGGCGATGAAAGTTGTTTTTCTTCTACAACTTTGCTAATGGTTTCAATGGTTCCGAATCCGCACTTCTCATTTTCGGTAGTGCCATTTTGAATAATGGCGACAGGTGTTTTTTGTTTGTTTTCAGCAGAAAATAAAGCTACTATTTCATCTAGTTTGCCCATTCCCATTAAAATAACCACGGTTGCCGTCGATTTTGCAGCCAAAGCCACATCTGTTGAAATTTGGTGTGATTTGGTAGTGCCTGTAATTACCCAAAAACTTTCGGAAGCACCTCTTTTAGTAAGTGGAATCCCTTGATAAGCAGGTACCGCCATTGCTGATGAAATTCCAGGCACCATAGCAGTTTCCAAGTTAAATTGTTGTGCATAATCAATTTCTTCAGAACCTCTACCAAAAATAAATGGATCTCCTCCTTTTAACCTTACCACGTGTCCATCAGATTTCGCTCGGCTCACGATAATGTCATTGATCTGCTCTTGCTGATACCTATAACAACCTTTACGTTTACCCACAAATATTTTTTCGGCATAGTCAGGGGCATAGTCTAAAAGACTCACATTAATCAATGCATCATATAAAATTACATCCGCAGATTGTATGGCTTTTATTGCTTTTAAGGTGATTAACTCTGGATCTCCCGGACCAGCACCTACCACTGTTAATTTTGGAATTTTCATGATTGACTTTCAATTACAGTTTCTTGTTCTCTTAAACTTCTAACTTTTGCCAAAAAATCTTCGGCATTTTTAATATAGTTTTCAGCAAAGTCTTTACTTGGTGCATTCTTACGAATCTGATAGATTAAATCAGAGAAAGAAACCCCTAAATTGATCCTATTCGTTTCTACAAAGTCTGAATCAAACTGACTAATGATACCTGCTTGTGTATTGGTTGACTTGTTTTCAGAAAGTAAAATTGCTTTCGCTGAATTTACCATAGAACTATAAGCAAAATAGATAGCATTTGAATATACTTTATTGTCAAAAGCTTCTTTCGCATTCTCTATTTTCTCATCACTTTCTAAAAATAATGTAGCGATTAAATCAATAACCACACCTGCACATTCGCCAATTCCGATTGCTTTGACATATTTTTCATTAGTTCCCCAGTCTATAAAATCATCTTGTGTTAAATTGGAAACATCAGATAAGTCAGTTAGCAAATCATAGAAATATTTTTCGCCTTGTTTCTGATAATATTCCAAGAATGGTTTTTTATTGGCGTTTTCTTCGTAATCATTAAGAATACGACGTAACGCCTCTGGGCCTCTTCTACTTGGCACTTTTACCACTTTATCGGCAAATACACCTTTCCCGTTTCCTAAATTTCCGCCTCCCAAGAGTACTTGAAGTGCAGGAGCTACCAATTTATCCGGTGTACGAACAGACATTCCTTGAAATCCGATATTTGCCATATTATGCTGTCCACAGGCATTCATACAACCACTAATTTTTATAACTAAATCCTCGTTTTTTAAATATTGTGGATATTCAGATTTTATAACGCGTTCCAATTCATCTGCAATTCCAGTGCTGCTCGCAATTCCTAAATTACAGGTATCCGTTCCCGGACAAGCCGTAATATCAACAGCTTTGTTATAGCCAGCTTCTGTAAAGCCTAGTTTTGTTAATTCTTGATAGAAGTATGGAACTAAATCTTCTTTAACAAAAGGAATCACTATGTTTTGGCGTAAACTCAATCTAATTTCTCCTGCGGCATATTTCTCAACTAAATTTGCTAGTAATCTTGCTTTGTCCGTGTAAAAATCGCCTAGCAAAACCTTAATTCCAATAGCTACATAGCCTTCTTGTTTTTGCGGAATTAGATTGGTCGATTTCCATAAATCGAAATTCTCTTTGTCTTTAATAACAACTTTCGGAGCTTCAACCGAAACAGGAATTGAAACTGGGTATAAATCTGTATCAATTGGTACAGACTTAAATTCAATAGCCCCTTGCTCTTTTTCAACTAATTCTTTAAAAGCATCTAATCCGATATCTTTAATTAAAAATTTCATTCGGGCTTTGGCCCTACTTTTACGTTCTCCATAACGGTCAAAAATTCGTAATGTACTTTCCATTACTGGAATAATTTTATCCGATGGCAAAAATTCAAACAGTATATCCGCATGCCTTGGTTGAGAACCCAATCCTCCACCCAACAACACTTTAAAGCCACGAACATTATCTTTAATTTTAGCGATAAAACCTAAATCGTGCATGTAGGACAAACCAGTATCTTCATCTGAAGCTGAAAAAGAAACCTTGAATTTACGTCCCATTTCTTGACAAATAGGATTTCTTAAAAAGAACTTGAAAACGGCATCGGCATAAGGCGAAACATCAAAAGGTTCGTTAATATCAATACCAGCGGTTTCGCTTGCCGTGACGTTACGTACTGTGTTGCCACAAGCCTCGCGAAGCGTAACTTTATCGCGTTCCAACTCAGCCCACAATTCTGGAGTTCTATCTAAATCTACATAATGAATTTGAATATCTTGGCGAGTGGTTATATGTAAGCGTCCGCGAGAATATTCATCTGAAACATCTGCAATTCGTCGCAACTGATGGCTCAAAACTTTACCATAGGGTAGTTTGATACGAATCATTTGTACACCATGCTGTCGTTGACCATACACACCCCGTGCCAGCCGAAGACTTCTGAATTTCTCTTCATCAATCTTGTTATTATGGAATAACTCAATTTTATTGGCTAATTCAATAATATCTTTTTCAACAACTGGATTTTCTATTTCTGTTCTAAAACTTTGCATTTTTCTATTGGATAAATCCAGCCCCTACGGTATGATTTGACTGAGAATCGATTAATATAAATGAACCATTTGTACGATGATTTTCAAATTTATCAAAGTATATTGGCTTGTTAAGTTTAAATGATACTGAAGCAATATCATTCATTGCTAATCCTTCAATTTCTGATTCAATACCTGAGTAATCAGGATTTATTCTGTGATGAATGGTATCTACTTTCGCCAACACCTTATTGACGCCATGTTGCAACACATATTTGTTTCCGGCAGTTAATTGCTGAGAATCCATCCAAGAAATAGTGGCGGTAAATTGTTTATCGATTGTAGGTAAATCATTTAATTTTACCAACATATCGCCTCTACTAACATTAATATCATCTTCTAATGTAATTGTTACAGAAGATCTTCGAGATGCCTTTTGATATTTTTTATCATAAAAAAATATCTCTTTAATTTTTGATCTTGTTTGTGAAGGCAATGCAACTATTTCATCACCAACACTTAATTCTCCACCATAAACTTTACCTGCATAGCCTCTAAAATCATGAAATTCATCTGTTTTTGGTCTGATAACATATTGTACTGGAAATCTAGGTGTACCTACATTATAAATATCTTGAAGCTCAATTCCTTCCAAATGTTCCAATAATGTTTCACCATTGTACCATGGTGTATTTTCAGATTTATGAACCACATTATCTCCTTTTAAAGCACTTACGGGAATAAAAGTTATTTTTTGATCTCGATAATCTCGTTTACTTCTTAGGACTTCAAAATCGGCTTTAATTCTATTATAAGTTTCCTCTGAAAAATCAACTAAATCCATTTTATTAATAGCCACCACAACTTCTTTAATCCTCAATAAATTATTGATAAAAAAATGTCGATTGGTCTGTTCTATAACTCCTTTTCTGGCATCAATTAAAATAATTGCCGCTTGAGAAGTTGACGCTCCAGTAACCATATTTCTGGTATATTCAACATGTCCAGGTGTATCTGCAATTATATAACTTTTGGTGTCTGTAGAAAAATAAATATGGGCAACATCTATAGTTATACCTTGTTCTCGTTCTGCCACTAAACCATCAGTAGCTAAAGAAAAATCAAGATAATCATAACCTTTTTGCTTACTTGTTCTTTCAATGGCTTCTAATTTATCATCTGTTAAAGATTTTGTATCGTACAAAAGTCTTCCTATTAAAGTGCTCTTACCATCATCTACGCTCCCTGCTGTTGCTATTTTTAAAACTTCCATTTTTAATGTGCTAATTATTAGGTGTTAAGTTTTTTACTAATTATTTTTAGAAATATCCCTGCTGTTTTCTTTTTTCCATTGCAGCTTCTGACCGTTTGTCATCAATACGAGCTCCTCTTTCTGAAATACTTGAATTTCTAATTTCTTCTACAACTGTTGCAATATCTGAAGCTTCAGAAAGCACAGCTGCTGTACAACTCATATCACCAACGGTTCTAAAACGAACTATTTTTTCCAGCACCTCTTCATTCTCTTCTTGATAAACGTGGTCTGAGTGTGACCATATAAGTCCGTCGCGTAAGAATATTTTCCTTTTATGAGCAAAATAAATTGACGGAATTTCAATATTTTCTTTTTCTATATATGACCACACATCTAGCTCCGTCCAATTGGAAATCGGAAATACACGAACGTTTTGACCTATTTCAATTTGTCCATTTAACATATCGAATAATTCTGGTCTTTGATTTTTTTCATCCCATTGACCAAAATCATCACGGACAGAAAAAATACGTTCTTTGGCTCTGGCTTTTTCCTCGTCACGTCTAGCACCACCAATGCAAGCATCAAATTTAAATTCCTCAATGGCATCTAATAAAGTAGTAGTTTGTAACATATTTCTACTTGAATATTTACCAGATTCTTCCTTAACTTTACCTTGATCAATAGAGTCTTGAACATTACGTACTATAAGTTCTAAACCTAATTCTTTGACCAATTTATCTCTGAATTCTATAGTTTCTGGAAAATTATGACCTGTATCAATATGCATTAACGGAAAAGGGATTTTAGCTGGATAAAACGCTTTTTGAGCCAATCTTACTAATGTTATCGAATCTTTACCGCCTGAAAATAATAATACTGGTTTTTCAAACTGTGCCGCCACTTCTCTAATGATGTAAATGGCTTCATTCTCTAACGGGTTTATTTTGGATGTATCAATATTCATATCTAAATTTTTTATGCGTGCAAACCACATTCCCTATTTTCCAATACTTTAGTTGGATCAAAATAGTTGAATTGATTTGGTAATTGATTTTCTTTAAGGTATTGATCTAATTCAGCATCAGAATAATAATAAAACGGACTCACTTTTAAAACACCATCGTTACCTTGAGAAAGTATATCAATGCTATCTCTGAAAGCCGTTTGTCCTTTGCGTAAATTAGTGAACCAAACATCAGGTTGATGTTCTGCCATAGCCCTTTTAAATGGTTCTAATTTAACTTGTTCAGTAAATATTTTATGCTTTGGATCGTCAATTTGCGGAATCCCTAACACTACATCTCTATGAGCAGAAGTTTGTTTAGGAACATATAATTGAATATTTAAACCTAATTTTTCAATTAAATCTTCGGCATGTCTATAAGTGTCAGGAGTGTTATAACCTGTATCACACCAAATCACTTTTATATTATTGTTAACTTGAGATACAGCGTGCAAAATTGCTACTTCATAGGGCCTAAAGTTGGTTGTAACTACAGGTGACTTAGCTATTGACAATGCCCACTCAATAATTTGAATAGGTGATTTTGTTTGCAACTCCTTATTAATGTTTTCTATATTTAATTTCATTATTTTCCCCATTTTATTTTGTTCCAAGCTCTTTCGTGAAAGAAATACAAAATCATTTTTGTAACCAATTCTACAAATCCTATTGATAATGCCAAGGTCAACGTTCCTGTAATCAACCATGAAATAAGAATGGTATCTAGGGTGCCAATTACTCTCCAACTAATAGTTTTGGCAAGACTCCGTTTTATCTTTTCCTTGTTTTCTGAAGTGCTTTCTTTTGATTCCACTTTGTTATTTATAAAACTATCGATTATCATCTTAGATTTTATTTATTCCTTTTACCCTATCGGATTAGTAGATTTTAACGCAAATGTATAGCATTTATTGAGAAAACAATAAAAATTAACTATAAAAAGTACCTGATTAGTCTATTTTTAGATATTCAGTAATAAAAGAATTAAAATAATAAGGAATCTGAAATAATAAAGATTTTCTTTATTAATATATTAAGTAAAAATGTTGTTGGTTCTTTTAATTAAGAAATTAAATCTGCCAATGATTTGTTATTGAAGACATTTAAAGCACTATCCCTGATTTCAATCATTAATCTATGCACCGCACAAGCATCTTCGTCCGGGCAGTCACTACATTTTTCATAGAAGTTTAAACTTACACAAGGCACCATGGCAATGGGGCCTTCCAAAATTCGCATTATAGAAGACATTTTTATTTCTTTAGGATCTTTTAATAAATAATAACCTCCTCCTTTGCCTTTTTTTGAGCCTAAAAATCCATTTTTTCGTAAAGTAAGCAGAATACTTTCCAAAAATTTTAGAGAAATATTTTCGTGTTTAGAAATAGTGGCTATTTGAACAGGATTTCTATTTTCTTGCTTCGCCAAGTAGGTTAAAGCTTTTATTCCATATTTTGTTTTTTTCGAAAGCATAACTTTGCGAAAGTACTAAAAATAATTAGGTATTTAGAGCTTGTTCTAAATCACTGATAATATCTTCTACATTTTCTAATCCAACCGATATTCTTACCAATCCATCGGTTATACTTGTCTCCAATCTATCCTCCACACTCAATTTACTGTGAGTAGTAGATGCAGGGTGTGTTGCAATGGTCCGTGTATCACCTAAGTTAGCTGATAACGAGCATAATTGTAAAGCATTTAAAAATTTTCTGCCGGATTCCAAACCTCCTTTAACTTCAAATGCCACTATATTACCCCCTGCCTTCATTTGTTTTTTAGCAATTTTATATTGTGGGTGTGATTTTAAAAATGGATATTTTACCCAATTTACATTCTTATGATTTTCTAAATATTCAGCAATCTTAAAGGCGTTTTCACAATGCTTATCTACCCGAACTGCCAAGGTCTCTAAACTTTTGGACAAAACCCACGCGTTAAATGGTGATAATGCAGGTCCGGTATTTCTAGAAAATAAATAGATTTCCCTTATCAAATCTGCATTGCCAACGGTAATTCCGCCTAAAACCCTACCTTGTCCGTCAATTAATTTAGTGGCAGAATGGATTACCAAATCTGCTCCATATTTAATGGGGTTCTGCAAATAAGGAGTAGCAAAACAATTATCAATTACCAATAATAAATTGTGCTTTTTGGCGATTTTACCTAATAACTCTAAATCTAATATATCAACCGCAGGATTCGTAGGACTTTCTGCATATAAAATTTTAGTATTAGGTTTTATTAAACTTTCAATTTTATCAACCTCACTAATTTTGAAATAGCTTGTGGTTATGTTCCATTTTGGTAAAAATTTGGTAAACAATGTATGTGTAGAACCAAAAACGGATCGAGCAGAAACAATATGGTCTTCAGCGTTTAATAGTGCCGCAAACGTGGAAAATACAGCAGACATACCTGTTGCAAATGCAACTCCGTCTTCCGCCTCTTCCATTTTACATATTTTTTCAGTAAATTCTGAAGTATTCGGATTGGTAAAACGGCTATAAATATTCCGTTGTTTTTCTTCAGCAAAAGAGGCACGCATATCTTCTGCATCTTCAAACACAAAGCTGGAAGTTAGGTATAACGGATTAGAATGTTCTTGAAATTGTGAACGCTCTATTTGGGTTCGTATAGCTTCGGTTTCGAAGTTTTTGTTTTTCATAAATTACATTATAAATTTTTGACCTAAAAGTTTTTGTAAACCTTGCAGATCTTTTTTAGGATTGCATTTTTTCAGTCAACCTTAAAATATCGCCGAAAACGCCTCTAGCGGTAACAGCTGCTCCAGCACCTGCTCCTTGAATTACAATAGGCTGTTCGCCATATGATTCCGTGTAAATTTCGAAAATAGAATCACTTCCTTTTACTTGCCCTAATGGACTATCTTCAGGAACAGAATCTAACTTTACTTTTAAAGTTGCTCCATCATCTTTAGATAAATCGCCTGATAAGTCACCAACGTATCTTAATACATGATTAGGTTTTTGGTCTTGTTTTACTTTTTTATAAACTTCATCTAATTCTGTAATTCTATTTAAGAATTCTTCCGATGAAATTGGTCTTAAATTTTCAGGAATTAAGTTTTGAATTTTCACATTTTCCAACTCATTTTTTAAATCCAGTTCTCTAGCTAAAATCAATAATTTCCGTGCAACATCGTTTCCACACAAATCTTCTCTCGCATCAGGTTCTGTAAATCCGCTGTCCATCGCTTCTTTTAAAATAACACTAAATGGCCTGTCCTCAACAGAAAAATGGTTAAATAAATAACTTAACGATCCTGAAAAAACACCCCTGATTCGTGTAATATTTTCACCGGACAAGTGTAATAATTGAATGGTATCAATCAACGGTAATCCTGCACCTACGTTAGTTTCGTAAAGGTAGTTTTTTTGATTTTTTGCAAGTACCGTTCTTAACTCTTCGTAAAAATCTAATCCAATAGTGTTTCCAATTTTATTTGAAGAAACTAAATCAAATCCGTTTTCAGCTAATTTAATATAATTAGTAACAAAATCTTTACTAGCCGTATTATCAATGGCAATTAAATTTTCCAAATGATGTTGTTTTGAAAAAGCGATTACATCATCAACTTCATAGCCTATTCCTTTCGAAGTAATATCGTTTTTCCAGCTTTCTTTAATTCCATTCCTGTCAAAAAGTACTTTTCTTGAGTTGGCAACTGCAAATACATTTAGTTTTATACCTTTCCGTTCTTCAATAACATCTTTAGAATTTATAATTTGGTCAATCAAAGTTCCGCCAACCAACCCATGACCAAAAATAGCAATATTTATCTTTTTAGAAATTCCAAAAATCTCACTATGGATAACATTGACCGCCTTATGCAATTGGTCTTTTTTAACCACTATACTAACATTCTTTCCGGAAATGGTATTGTTAAATAACAAAGGCACCACTTGGTTTTTAATGAGCGAATTAAATGGTTTGTGGAAAGAACTCAAATCGATTCCAATCAATGAAATTACCGAAACTTGATCAATCACGCTTATTTTATTGACATCTTGCGAGTAAAAATCGCTTTCAAATTCACGTTCCAAAGCAACCACCGCTTTTGTAGCTTTATCGGCTTCAACCACCAAACCAATTCCCCTTTCAGATGAACCTTGGGAAATAATACTGACACTAATATCTTGATTGCCCAATGCCTTGAAAATTCGGGCATCAACACCTGCCCTACCTAACAAACCACGACCTTCAAAATTTATCAATGCGTTATTTTCTAGAACCGATAATGATTTTATTCCTTTAGAACTTGACCTTGCGGTGATCAAAGTACCTTCATCATCAGGATTAAAAGTATTTAATATCCTTAGATTAATATTTTTTTCTATTAAGGGAATTATAGTTTTAGCATGTAAAATCGTAGCACCAAAATTTGCAAGTTCATTGGCTTCGCTGTAAGAAAGTTCTTTAATTTTTCTAGCATCCGCTACCAAATCGGGATTAGCGGTATAAATTCCGTCAACATGAGTGTAGTTCTGCAATTCTTCCGCATCTAAATAATTTGCCAATAAAGAAGCCGTAAAATTACTACCGTTTCTACCCAAAGTAGTGGTTTCGTTCTTTTCATTGGAAGCAATAAATCCTGTAACAATATTTACGGTTGACCCATTGAATTTCTTAAAATGAGCAATTACGTTTTCCTTTGACAATTTGCCTACTGGTTGGGCATTACCAAAATTTTCGTCCGTTTTAATTAAGGTTCTGGCATCGGTAATGTTGGTTTTAACACCATGCTCATTTAAAACATTGGCAAGTAATTTTACAGACAATAATTCTCCCTGAGCCAATACTTGGTCTTTAATTTTATGACTATAATCTCCCAATAGTTGTACGCCGTTAAAAAGCTTATCGAGCGTAGCAAATTCGTCAGTAAAATCAATAGTATCGTAAATATCTCGTTGGTATTTTTTAAAAGCCTCTAATGATTCCTTGTAAGATTCATTCTTAACTGCTTGTTCAAGAATAGCCTCCAATTCATTGGTGGCATTTCCCCTAGCGGAAACCACTACAGCAATTTTATCACCTTGGTTTACTTTATTCTCAATTATTGAAACCACTTTATTGATACCCTCGCCATTGGCTAGAGATTTACCTCCAAACTTTAATATTTTCATTCTTTTATTTTCTGATGAAGGTCTAAAAATGCCTTCAATAATTTTTTCTAATTGGTCAAATTCTATTAAAAAAGCATCGTGTCCATGTACCGAATTAATTTCGTTGTAAGTAACATTTGGATGCGTTTGAGCTAATTTCAGTTGTGTTTCCCTATTCTCTTCCGCCGTAAAAAATAAATCAGAATCGACACCTATTAAGTGAATATTGGCAGAAATCGTATCCAAAATTTCATCGGAGTTTTCCTTTGAAGCATCAATGGTTTTCAATAGTTGATTCATCAACTTATAAGCAGATAACTGAAAACGTTCTTGTAATTTTTTACCGTGGTGCAGCAACCAACTTTCCACATTAAAAACATCCAGTTCCTCATTTTTAGACCGATGAAAACGTTCTTTAAAAGATTCGGGTGTTCTATAACATAACATGGCATGCATCCTAGCATCGTGAACGGGATTTTTAGAATTCAATAAAAACTGCTCTTGGATTTGGCAATTGGCAATCAACCAATCGGTCGATTTCCAATCGGTAGCAACAGGAATTAAATGTTCCGTTATTTCAGGGGAAAGCACGGCCATTTCCCACGCAATTCCTCCACCTAAGGAACCTCCAATAATTGCAAAAAGCTTTTTTATTTTTAGCTGTTCTAATCCCAATAAAAATATTCTGGCAATATCCCTAGCTACAAAATCTTTGTAATTTTCTATAACAAATCCGTCGTAACCATTACCGGGAATATTAAATGCCAAGACGGTATATTTATGGGTATCAATTACCTTATCATCACCCACTAAATCAGTCCACCATCCATCTTTACCGGCAACATTACTATTGCCTGTCAACGCATGGTTGACCAACACAATTGGTGCGGAATGCAATTCCTTACCAAAGGTCTGATAACTCAAAGGGATTTCCTTATAGGAAAACCCTGATTGAGTGGTGTAATTATTTATGATGGTTTTTTGTAGCATTTATCAACTGTTTATTGCTGTGGCGATGTTGCAATGCAACATCGCCTACGCTAATACATTTTTATCAATCTTCGCAAACGCTTCTTTAAGGTCATTTTTTAAATCGTCTATATCTTCCAAACCAACCGATAAACGAATTAAATCTTGAGTAACGCCCGCTGCTTCCTGCTGCTCTTCAGTTAATTGCTGGTGTGTTGTGCTTGCTGGATGAATTATAAGTGATTTTGTATCACCAATATTTGCTAACAAAGAAAAGATTTTAGTAGCATCCGTAACTTTTTTGGCCGATTCAAACCCGCCTTTTACACCAAAGGTTACCAAACCGCTTTGTCCTTTTGGTAAATATTCTTTGGCTAGTGCATTGTACTTACTACTTTTTAATCCTGGATAATTTACCCAAGTAACCTCTTCTCTACCTTCTAGCCAAGTTGCCAATTCGAGAGCGTTAGCACTGTGTTGTTTAATTCTTACTGGTAATGTTTCCAACCCTTGTATGATTTGAAAAGCATTGAATGGACTTAAAGCACCACCAAAATCACGTAAGCCTTCCAATATTAACTTAAATGTAAATGCCGCTGCACCTAGTGCTTCGCTATATACTAAACCATGATAACCTGCAGATGGCTCCGTAAATTCTGGGAATTTACCGTTGGTCCAATCAAAAGTACCAGCATCGATTATAACTCCTCCCAAAGAAGTTCCTTGTCCGCCTATATATTTGGTAAGTGAATGAATTACGAGATTTGCACCGTATTCAATTGGGTTTAATAAGGCCGGAGTGGCTACGGTATTATCTACAATAAAAGGTACTTTGGCCGCTTTTGCTTCTTTGGAAATTGCTTTTAAATCCAATACATCTAACTTAGGATTTCCTAAGGACTCTACAAAAAATGCCCTGGTATTTTCTTTAACCGCCTTTCCAAAATTTTCAGGGTCTGATGCATCTACAAATGTGGTTGTAATACCCAATCTTGGCAAAGTAACATTCAACAGGTTAAATGTACCACCATACAAACTGCTAGACGCTACAATGTGGTCACCCGCTTTTAATAAGGTTAATAATCCTGTAGAAATAGCAGCTGATCCTGATGCAAAAACTACTGCTCCAATACCTCCTTCAACTGCGGCTAAGCGTGTTTGTAAAATTTCATTTGTAGGATTATTTAATCGTGTATAGATAAAACCTAATTCTTTTAACGAAAATAAATTTGCGGCATGATCTGTATCGTTAAAAACATACGATGATGTCTGATAAATAGGAACAGCTCTTGTACCTCCATTTGCCGTTGTGTCGTGACCTGCGTGCAACGCATTGGTTGCTAATTTTTGTGTACTCATTTTTCTTACTTTTTTAAGTTAATAAATTAAATTAAAAGTCAAATGCACCATTTTAATAGTGTACTTAGTAGAAAAATGTTATTAAGAATACAAAGAAACTACGGAAAGTAATTTCATCTGAGTTATCTATCCTAAAGTTCTAAACTTTATGGTAGAATTTAGCACCTTCTTTAAAGATTAAAGGGTTGCTAAGGCTTCAACGGGTCTAATCCCTCTGCCTTTCTTGATAACAATTTCAATAAGTAATTGAACTTACGATGCAAATATTGTAAAAGAATTTTAATAAAACCAAATATTTAATACATTTTTTTAATTTAACCTCATAATAGTGCAAAGTGTCATTAATACTTTAACATATATTTTTTATTGATAATATTTTTTTAGCCTAAAAATAAATGTACTTTTGCCGCGTTGTTAAAGTAATTTTTACAACACCATACAGAGGATTAATTTGACTGATTGCAACCTCTTTAAAAATGCTAAAGCAGTAATCCTACTCCTTTAGCCCATTTGCAATCTTTTTTTTATTACAAAACATAATAGTATTATGGCATATTTATTTACATCGGAAAGTGTTTCAGAAGGGCATCCTGATAAAGTTGCAGACCAAATTAGCGATGCGTTATTGGACAATTTTTTGGCTTTTGACCCTGAGTCTAAAGTAGCTTGTGAAACCTTAGTAACTACTGGTCAAGTGGTGTTGGCCGGCGAGGTTAAAAGTGAAACATATTTAGACGTTCAAGAAATTGCAAGGAAGGTCATTAACAAAATTGGATACACGAAAGGTGAATATCAGTTTTCGGGTGATTCTTGTGGTGTTATTTCATTGATTCACGAGCAATCTCAAGATATTAACCGCGGTGTAGATAGAGCTACCAAAGAAGAACAAGGAGCTGGTGACCAGGGAATGATGTTTGGGTATGCCACAAACGAAACTGAAAATTATATGCCTTTGGCTTTGGATATTTCTCATAAAATATTGCAGGTTTTGGCAGACTTAAGAAGGGAGAATAAAGAGATTACGTATTTACGCCCTGATGCTAAAAGCCAGGTAACTATTGAATATAGTGATGACAATAAACCTCAACGCATTGATGCTATAGTGGTTTCTACTCAACACGATGAATTTGATGCTAACGACGAAAAAATGTTGGCAAAAATTAAAAATGATATTGTTTCTATTTTAATCCCCAGGGTGAAAAAGTTATTCCCTGCTAAAGTTCAAGCGTTGTTTAATAATGATATTGCTTACCATATAAACCCTACAGGTAAATTTGTAATTGGTGGCCCACATGGCGACACAGGATTAACAGGAAGAAAAATTATAGTGGATACGTATGGTGGAAAAGGAGCTCATGGTGGTGGTGCTTTCTCTGGGAAAGACCCTAGTAAAGTAGATAGAAGTGCAGCTTATGCGTCTAGACATATTGCCAAAAATTTGGTAGCCGCTGGCGTTGCCAATGAGGTTGAAGTACAAGTAAGTTATGCTATTGGTGTTGTTGAGCCTACGTCTATTTATATAAATACTTATGGCACTGCAAAAGTGGACTTTACAGATGGAGAAATTGCTAAAAAAGCAGCCGATATTTTTGATATGCGACCAGCAGCCATTGAAGAACGTTTAAAACTACGCAATCCGATTTATTTAGAAACTGCCGCGTATGGCCATATGGGCAAAGAACCTCAAACAATTACCAAAATTTTTGAAAGTCCATACTCTGGTAGGGTTGAAAAAGAAGTAGAATTGTTTACTTGGGAAAAATTAGATTTTGTAGATAAGGTGAAAGAAGCGTTTAACCTTTAATCCCATCCTAAATCCTTCCCAGAGGGAAGGACTTTAAAAATCGATTGAAATTATATTTAAAACCTCAAAGTATATCAACTTTGAGGTTTTTTTATGTTTTTAGAATATCATTTTGACAATAAAATTATTTTAGAAAATTCCATTTAATTTAAATTTATTACCATTTTGGTAACTTTTTTGTATATTTGTATCAAACAACAATGATGTGAGGGTAATTGCCAAACGAACTTTACGCGATTTTTGGATAAAACATGCCGACTGCGAAGAACAATTGAAATCGTGGTACAGAGAAACTGAAAAATCTGAATGGAACACTATAAATGAGTTAAAAAAAGAGTATCCTAGTGCAAGTATTTTAAAGGACAATAGAATTGTTTACAACATTAAAGGCAATAATTACCGACTGATTGTAAAATTCAACTTTGAGTATCAAATATGTTGGATTAGATTTATTGGAACTCACGCCGAATATGATAAAATAAACGCAAACAGCATTTAATTATGAACATTACACCTATTAGAAACGAAAAAGATTATCAAAAAGCACTTGAAAGACTTGAGCTAATTTTTGATGCAAATAAAGGAACTAAAAATGGCGATGAATTGGAAATTCTATCCATCTTGATTGACCGTTATGAAAATGAAAATTTCCCTATCGGTATGCCAGACCCCATTGAAGCCATTAAATTCCGAATGGAACAAATGGGAATGAAACAAAAAGATTTGGCAGATATAATGGGATTTAAAAGCAGGGTTAGTGAAATTCTTAACAAAAAGCGTAAACTGACTTTGGATATGATTAGAAAATTAAATAGCACACTACATATTCCTACTGAGGTTTTAGTTCAGGATTATTGAAAATTATCGATCCTTGTTAAAAAAAGTAAAACGATTTAATTACTAAAATATTGGGCATTAACTCAAAATCTATACGACGAAATGATATATATAATTATAGGAGCAATTATTATCATTGGAATCTTTGTTTCAAAATTAAGTGAGAAGAATAGGGAAACGGAAATTACACTAAAAGAAATCAAGCAAAAAAACTTTAAAATGAAAAGGACTATCAAACGTGAAGTAACATTTTTAGGGGATTCTGCCAAATATGTCAGGGAGATAGAAGAAACTGTTGACCCTGACTGGGAAATTATCTACAGAAAATCTGAAAAGTGGTATGAATTAGGATTTGAGGATAATTTTCCGGGATATGGAAAATTATATGACCGAAATTTTGAAGTTTGGTTTTGCGATGTAGGTTCAAAAGAAAAAAAAGATATTCAAAGTTTTAAAGACAGATTTCCAATTCAATATACACCAAAAAATACCAGAAAAATAGTAGGTGCAAATATTAATTTTGAGAGGCTGCAAAATAGTAAAAACTATGAGGTTTTGTTTTCTGGATTGGATAATAACAATCGAAAGAGATGGTATTTTGGAGTTAAAAACTCCCAACCAACAGGAATTGAAATAGTTAGCTTATAATTTTTTTTGATTACATAAACGAAAGAATATCCCATAGCAAATCCACAAAAAACCTTCCCAAAGCGAGAAGGTTTTTTATTTTTCGCTACCAAATGAATACTGCCAACTATTTTTCCTCAATCATCCCTTTTCGTTTAGTAGACCTCGGCGTAGGCCATTCCATTTGCTCATCAGTTCTTTTACTAACAGGTAAGACAATTTTATATTTAAGTGTTGACTGTTTGTCTTCGCTTGCCTAATAGGTTAAAATGGCTACATTTATTTATAAACTACCTTTATAAATATTAAAACTTAATATATTTACACTCTTATAAAGTTTTTATGCTAAAAACAGTAGATGTTACTTTTTCTTATACTAAAGAATCTTCTTTCAATTTTCCTGATATTACGTTATGCAATAGTCAGTCATTATTAGTTCTGGGTAAATCTGGTATTGGCAAGACCACTCTTTTACATTTATTGGCAGGAATTTTAAGTCCGGATAATGGTAATATTTTCATCAACGACACCAATATCACCAGTATGGGCAGTAAAAAATTAGATGCTTTTAGGGGAAAGCATATTGGTATTGTTTTTCAAAATACCATTGCAGTTTCCTCATTGACCGTTTACGAAAACTTACAAGCTAGATTATATTTTAGTGGTATTTCCAAGCAAAAAGAAGCAATTGAAAAGATATTAGAACAATTAGATTTGGTTTCTGTAAAAAACCAAAAACCGAATACGCTAAGTACCGGTCAATTGCAACGTTTAGGGATTGCTTTAGGTGTTATTCATAAACCAGATATTATTCTTGCAGATGAACCTACTTCAAGTTTAGATGATGAAAATTGTGAATTAGTAATTGATTTATTGAAAAGTCAAGCAAAAAAATCGAATGCGAATTTGATTATCATCACTCATGATCAACGTATAAAGAATTCATTTACTAATACTATTGTTTTATGAACATTGTAAAGCTTAGTTATAAAAATATTATTGCCAAACCGTTACAAACTTTTTTAACAATTTTAATACTTTCTTTAAGTATTGGACTGCTCCTTGGAGTGAAACAACTGAACAAAGTTTTCGAATCTCAATTACAGCAGAGTTTAAACGGGGTTGATATGGTTGTTGGTGCTAAAGGAAGTCCGTTACAATTAGTACTTTCTGCTGTTTTACATATTGACAATCCTACTGGAAATATTTCTTATAATGAAGCAAAAAAGATTGCACAAAACAAGTACATCGGAAGTGCTATTCCAATTGCAATTGGCGATAATTATAAAGGCTATAAAATTGTTGGTACTTCTGTTGGTTTTGTCGATTTACATAAAACCAGTATAGAAACTGGTTCTATGTTCAATACAACCAATGAAATTGTTATAGGTTATGCGGTTTCTGAAAACTTGAACTTAAACATTGGAGATACACTTTACAGCTCGCATGGAATGATTGAAAACGCTGTTGAAAGTCATGATGAACATCCTCTTAAAGTTGTAGGAATTTTAAAGCCTACACAAAATGTTATTGATCGATTAATTTTAACAAAGCTAGAAACAATTTGGCATCTCCATGAGCATGAAGATGAGAATGACAACCATGATCACAATCATGACGACGAAGACATTACAGCATTATTAATAAAGTTTAAAAACAAAAGAGGCTTACTATTCCTACCAAGGAATATTAATGAAAACACCCCATTTCAAGCAGCATTACCAAAATATCAGCTAGATAAACTTTTTCAATTTACGGCAATAGGCACAAAAGCCATTACTTGGATTGCTCTTTCCATTCTATTAGTTTCTGGTATAAGTATGTTTGTTAGCTTATATAGAATGGTAAAAGAAAGGGCTAAAGAATTGGCATTAATCAGAACCTATGGTGCCAGTAGAAATACCTTGATTTTACTTGTATTTTCTGAAGGTTTATTAGTTGGAGTTTTTAGTTTTTTCCTAGGTGTTTTATTAGCTACGCTTGGTTTACAAACTATAATTTCTTTAATTAAAGACACTTATAAACAACAGATCTATTTATTAAAATACCAAAATGACATATTAGAATTGTTATTGTTTATATTTGGCATAATTATTATTGCAACATTAATAGCTATTCGTCCAATATTTAAAATGGATATTTCTAAAATTATAAGTCATGAAAGTTAAATCTGTATTGTTTCTTTTACTTTTTACTATATTTTACACTACTGCTTTTAGTCAAGAAAAAATAACTTGGAAAGAACTCACTACCGTATATCGCAAAGAAATGTTAACTAACAAAAGTGACGATAAAAAAGCAACTTCCGAATTTTACGAAGATGTTCTTTCTAAGGAAAGTGACGATAAAAAAACAATATCCCTAAAAGATGTTGAAGGAAAAAAAGTTACCATTAGAGGCTATTTTTTAGATTTAGGTGCAGATTCTTTGTGGTACATGCTGTCAAGATTTCCTTTTGAAAATTGCTTTTTTTGTACCGGTGTTGGTCCTGAAACGGTTGTTGATCTTGAGAATTTTCTAAACGAAAAATCAAAATTTAAAACCGATGACATTGTTACCGTTACGGGCAACCTATATTTAGTAAAAGAAGGCGATGAATATTTCTATACTTTAAAAAATTGCACTGTAAAACTTTCTGAATCTTAATTCAACATTTGTTGAATAAAATATAGAGATATCAAGTGGAAGAATTGGCATAATGAAATTGTAAAATTATAATTGAAAAGTCCTCCCCTTTTTTCAAGCCCGCCTGCTGGTCGGGCAGGTACACGAATATTAATGTGAATGGAATGGTTAGAAAAACAATTCCCACGAATTTCCCTCTTTTAGAGGGCTATGAGAGGATATTAGAACAAAATTGTAACAATTAGAATATTAACACATTACAAAAGGTGTCAATGATAGCGGAGTCGAGAACTACCCCTAGTTAAAGAATAAGTTTCGACTTCGCCTGCCTTGAGCCTGACGAAAGTCTCAACCTGACATCATTGAAAAAATAAAAATCTAGAATAGCTAACTATCTACTTACCGTTATTAAATTTAAAAAGCCTTCTCGTGACAAGAAGGCTTTTCATTTTATATAAAATGACACTACTAATTATCGTCTAACCCACCTTTTCTAGTTGGTGATCTTTGAGTAGGCCATTCGCGACGTTCTCCCGTGCCTGGATTAATTGGCATAACCATTTTCTCATTTGAGACCCTTTCTGGATCTTCAGATGCCTTATAAGCTAAAATAGCCGTTAGGATAGCATTATTACGAACATCATCAAAAACTATTTTATCGTAAGTATCACGATTTGTATGCCATGTGTAGTCCCAGTATGACCAGTTTAAAGCACTTAAATTAAATGCGGGTGCACCAGCCGCTAAAAACGATGCATGGTCTGTTCCTCCCGTACTTGGACTTCCCGGAAAACTGGTTTCTATATGATCTGTAATACTTCTTGGCACAGCATTTAGCCAACGTGATAAATAATCGTAAGAGTGTAAAAATCCAGATCCTGAAATGTTTACAACACGTCCAGTACCATTATCTTGGTTAAATAATGCTTGTACGTTCTTTACGATCTCTGGATGATCTTCAACAAAAGCTCTGGAACCATTTAAGCCTTGTTCTTCGCTACCCCAATGGCCTACAATAATAGTACGCTTTGGGTTAGGGTAAAATTTCTTTAATAAACGCATAGCTTCTAACATTACTAATGTTCCTGTGCCATTATCGGTTGCTCCTGTTCCACCATCCCAAGAATCGAAATGTGCAGATAGTACAACGTACTCATCAGGTTTTTCGCTTCCTTTAATTTCTCCAATAGTATTAAACGCTGGTACTTCACCTAGTTCTTTAGATTCTGCAACTATTTTAAGCTCTGGTTTGTTTCCAGACTCTGCTAATCTATATAACATAGTATAATCTTCTAATTCTATATCTACTGTAGGAATCTTTTTGGTTCTAGCACTAAATATTTTATTAACTCCAAAACCCCTAGACCAGTTACACGCCACAAGACCTGCAGCACCTGCTTCTTCTAAAGCGGCAATAATAGTACGTGTATTATACCCTGTTCTGCGAATATTTGCTCTCCATTCCCTTAACATTTCATCACGTCCATCCTTCATTTTTTGAAAAGATTCTTCAGTTGCAAATTCTTCCCAGTTATAATCTGGACGTCCTGTTGGTTGGTTCATTGAGATCAATACTAATTTTCCTTTCACACTTGGTAACCAAGCTTTAAAAGCTGCTTCATCGGCAAAGTTTGGCATTGTAATTGCCTCGGCTGTAACACCTTTTTTTCCTGTACTTGGGTTCCAGGCTAATTGAGTACCATCTAGTGATTGTACACGAGGTGATACCATGTCAATATGAGTAATTCCACGTTCCCATCCACGCCATGTACCATAGTTTTCTTTTCTTGCCTCAATTCCCCATTTAGCATATTGTTCTATTGCCCATTTACTAGCATGTTCCATTTGAGGGGTACCTACAAGTCTAGGACCTACTACATCTAAAAGTTCATGTGCTAATCGCTCTAATTGTGAGTTTTCATTAGCTTCTTTAATGATATTCTCTATGACAGGATCTTTTTCTTGTGCAGTAATACTAACGCTTAGTAGCATTATAGCTATAAAGCAGAAATTAAATAGTTTTTTCATTTTGTAGGATTCGTTTAATTATTATTAGAATGGCTGAATTTACAAAATATATTTGAATGGTAATAATAAAAATTCCCATCCCAACCCTTCCCAAAGGGAAGGGCAAATACACGATGATATTTAGTGTGTAAACTTCTAAATTTTTGGAATTTGGAATTTAAATTTTTTTGGAATTTGCTACAAGTTGTACCTAACTCTAAACGTAGTAAATCTAGGTTGGATAAAGTATTCAGTAGCTCTTACAGAAATATCGGAACTAGAACTGCTGTTTTGCGATTTTGTATCTAATAAATTGCTCGCTTTTAGCTCAAACTCCCATTTGCTATCTTGATTTTTTCGATAGGATAACGAAGCATCCCAAAACTGATAATTATTAATGGTTCTATCTTCGTCCTTAAAATTGGTATAGGTATAATCTGTCTTAAAAGTAAATGTTTTAAAAATCAAAGCATCAAAACCTAATCTCGGTACATTTGTATAAAACTTCGTTCTGTTCGCTCCTTGGTCGTTATCTTGTATTCTGTAATTATAGCTGATTTCAAAATTTGGAGCTTCTCTAAAATTAGTACGTAGTTCAGCAGTATAATTTTGTGTGTAATTTTCATTAACAGAACGATTGCTGTTAATAAACTGATTGAACTTATTATAATTAAAACTACCACGAACTGTAGCTCTAAATTTACCAAAACTACGTTGGAACCTACCATTAGCGGTTACACTTTCATCTGCAAACTCAGAGTTAAACGGAGAGCTAACCCTTACTACACTACCAGGCTCAAAACTGCCCGAAGTTCTAATTCTATCAATAGAATTAGTATAATTTATGTTAGCAAAAACATTAGTGTAATTGAACAGATTAAAACTAAAATAAGACAGATTCAAATTATGCGACAACGCATTTTCCAACTCTGGATTTCCTGAAAAAATAGAATTATAATTATTCAACACCAAACCTTTTGCCAAATTATTAACATCAGTAAATTGATTTTGCATTCTATAATTGAAAATAATTTGCTCACTCTTTTTAAGTTGAATCCGTGTATTAAAATCGGGCAATATTCTGAAGAAATTATCCTTATATTCAGTACCCAATTGCTCGTTTTTTGTACTATAGGTATGGGCAGAAATACCGGGCGTAAAAGTGAAAATACCCGTTTTAAAACGATAGTGGATTCCTAAATAGGTATCGTTAAAAGTATAATTAACATCGTTAGAATCAATTCCGTCATTTATTGTAGGAGTAGGATTATAAAAATAATTGGTATCACTAAAAAGCTGAAAAATATCAGAGTCAAATTGCTGGTTGCTAAACATCGAACCGAGAGTAAAATTGATATCGCTTTTGGGGTTGATAACATACCAATAATCTAATTTAGCATCTAATTGATTGGACTTCACCCGTTTTTCTTGAGAAATATTGTAACCCATCTGACCACCATCTAGCAGCCCTAAGCTATTTGCAGTACCTTCATAGTTTTCTTTATCTTCTAAAATGGCATTGTAAAAAGGATCTTCATCTTTTAGTAAATGTTGCACTTCTAACGCAAAAATATTCTTTTCGTTTAACGTATAATAATAATTCAAGTTCTGGTTGATACTATAAGGATTTGAATTTTCCAACTGATTAATATTACCTATTACGGATGAAAAAAAGTTTTGATCTTGCGATTCCTTTGACAATCGTCCTAAAATATCGTAATCCAATTGATTGTTTACATTTGGTTTGTATTTTGCACTTAGCTTTAACATGCCCAAATCACTTTTTTGGGATGTTGCACTTTCTGTGTTTTCATCTGGAATTCCTAAATCAGTATTGGTATATTGTACAGAATTGTTTTCTTGCAATTCTGTTCTGGCACTAGAAAAAATAGCAAAGCCACTAATATCCAATGTCTTTTTTGGGGCATAACTAAAATTAGCCGCTCCAAATTTAGTATTGATTTCTTTAGCCCTATTATTTTGATTTAACAAAAAACCAATACTATTATCCCCTAAATTAAGACTTGTTCCGCTACCCCTACTTGGAGCTCTAAAACCACCCGTAAAGTTGAAATAATCACGACGGGTAAAAGCGATTTCCCCAATATTATTAATATCTCCGATAAAATTTATACTGTATGTTGGACTGTAATAAAACAATTTGGGTTGTGCCAAATACAATTCGCTATCCGGGGCAAACCCTCCGCCAGCGGTAATGTCTCCAAACCAAAACTTATTCTTGCCCTCTTTTAATTTGATGTTAATGGCAATATTATCTTGATTATTGGTTACACTGCTCAACTGACCAACTTCTGCATAATTTTTTAATACCTGAACTTTATCAACTGCATTTGAAGGTATGTTTTTTGTGGCCAATTTACTATCGCCATCAAAAAACTCTTTACCCTCAACCATCACCTTTGACACTTTTTTTCCTTCTATTTCAATGTTGCCATCATCATCGATCTCAACACCGGGCATTTTTTTAAGCACATCTTCTAACTTACGTTCTGTACCGCTTTTAAAAGAATCAGCGTTATAAACTATGGTATCGCCTTTTATGGTAACTGGCATTTCGTAGGTAAGCTCCACTTCATCAAGCGTATTATCACCTTTTAAGGAAAAATCCCTGTCAATATCTATTTCCTTTGTTGAGATGACATCCTCAAAAGTTTTAAAACCAATAAAGCTAATTTGGATTTTATAAAATGAATTTGCATTCAAATTGAGTTTAAAACGTCCTTTGTCGTTGGTGATGGCATAAGCATCCAACTTATTGGTTTCTTGGTTTATTGCAATAACATTGGCTAATTCTAAAGGCTGTCCAACCGTATCTTTTACGACACCTTCTAATTTAATTTGTGCAGAAAGTTTAAAGGTTGCCAAAAGCAACAGAATCATAAAGGTTTGTTTCATAAGTGAAAATTTATCCTGCGGATTTTTGTTATTTCATTTAGAAAATAATTATAATGCGTAGTTCGAGTGATAATTCAGCCTCAAAGGATCCCCTACTTTTGACGTATTTATTAAACGTTTAATATTCCGAATTTTACTGAACCACATAACCCCTACGCCCTTAAAAATTCTCTAAAATTTAAAACAGCGTTTGGGCATACTGAAATCAATTCAGCACAAGCTCTCCCCTTGAAAAAAGGGGAGGACTTTTTGCTTTTCCTCTGTCAATCCATTCGTCTTTAAAAAATTTTATTAGGGTTTCGAATTGACATTCGGCTTCTAATTCCTTCTTCCGCCCCCTCTGTTTCTACCACCATACATCTCACGCATTTCTTCCATTTTTTTCTTTACAATGTCGTTATACTCTTTTTTGGTAACTTCTTTGCCTTTTGTTGGAGCTTTAATTTCTTCTTTTTCATCAGGGTTCATCACAATTTTAGAACATAAAATCGTTGTCCTTCCCGAAGATACTTCCAATATCAACCCTGGCAAACCCCAATATTCTCCTGGCCCATGGCTTACCGGTACTTGCGGTGTATACCAAGCAGTAACTGTTATTACTTTGGGTACTTCAATTTCATCCATTGGATTGTCACTTTTTGTAGAATCTTTTGGTTTATCAGTATCATTGTTTCTGTTTCTTCTTCTCATATTGCTAAAATCCATTTCATCAACCTTTTTAACAGCTGTAGCCTTAATAGCCATGTATTGGCCGATTTGTTTGGTTTCACCATCCATAGTCCATTCCAATTGAGGCAATGAATCCTTAATTAAAAACTGTTTGCCAAAAAACTCTTGATCTTGCAACAACTGTTTATCCTTTACATTTTTATATTGTTTGCCTGCGGTAAAACTTCCCATCATTCTAAACCCTCTACCACCGCCACCTGGTGCTTCTAACTTTTCTTCTTCCTTGTACATAGATTCTGAGGCATTAAAAGTAAGTATATAGGTCTTTTCAAGCATACTTTTCATCCGTTCTGCAATTTGTTTTTTTCGTTCTTCGCTCATTTGCCCACCGCCAAAATTATCCATATCAACCGTGGTTTTTGACTGATAATAGGCTTTCCCTTGAAAGTTTTGAGCATTTAAATTATACCCTAAAAAAGACGCTAGTGAAATAATAGTAATAACAACTTTTTTCATTTTTTTTGAATTTTTCAATCACTACAAATATAGCAACTAACCTACTATGCTTAAGTTAACTAGTGTTAACGATTGTTAACCGATTAGTTTTACATTAGATTTGTCTTTACTTTTGAAGTATGAACGAAAAAAACTACAAATGGGTAGTGGGCTTTATTGTCCTAACAATTCTTGCAACAATTGGTGTGCAGGTGTTCTGGAATTTCAAGGAGTATCAAATTAATAAACAACATCTGATAAGCAAGGTACAGCGGAGTTTGGACAATTCTGTAGAAGCTTATTTTGCCAACCTTACAAGAACGGGCATTATTAAATACAATGTTAATCTTGAGGAAAGAACGGATACTATTGTGGTTAATAGCCCATCAAGAAATGAATTAAGAACTAAAATAGACAGCACACTTAAGAACATATCCCAATTAGAAAATGAAAAACCTATCCTCATAAAAGATTTTAGAAATAGTAACTATCCATTTTATACTACCGATAAAACTTTGCCCCAAAATATAGACAGTTTAATAAATAAAGTTTTTATTTCAATTTCCAGAGATAGTATGGATTTAGCCAAACTTGATAGCCATCTATCAGAAGAGTTAGCTCGCCACAATCTCAATATAAATTATGGGTTGAAATATGATTATAGAAGACGTGATGCTCAAGACAGTTTAATAACAGAATCAAGGAGTTTGAATCTTGAAAATTTTCCAAAAGAATACTTAGTAGCCACTTCTAAATCTACATTTTTACCCAGAAGAGGTAATTTAGAACTACTTTTTACCGATGAAGTTGCTATTTTACTAAGAAAATCTCTCGTCAGTATTTTATTGTCTTTTTTATTGTCCGCAGGCATCATTGCCAGTTTAGTTTTTCTATTAAAAACAATTTACAAACAAAAACAATTGGCAGAGGTTAAAAACGACCTGATAAATAATATTACCCATGAGTTTAAAACACCAATATCCACCATTGGCGTAGCCTTGGAAAGCATAATGAATTTTAACGCTATTGACGATAAAGAAAAGACGAAAACGTATTTAAACATATCAACCGACCAATTGTCTAAATTGAATATTATGGTTGAAAAGTTATTGGAAACAGCCTCTTTAGACAGTGATAACCTTAATTTAAATTTTGATGAAATAAATAGTACGACACTGATTCAGAGCATAATTGCCAAACATGATTTCCAACTAAAGAACAAGACCATTGACTTCAAAAATAATGCTTCAAACATCATTATAAAAGCAGACGAATTTCACTTTGAAAATGTAATCAACAATATTATCGATAATGCGATAAAATATGGTGGAGACCAAATTATTGTTGAAACCAAACAAGTGAAAAATAAATTTGAAATCTCAATTTCTGACAATGGAAACTCATTAACAAAAGCAAATAAAGATAAAATATTTGAACAGTTTTATAGAGTACCAAAAGGGAATACCCATGATGTAAAAGGTTTTGGAATCGGTTTATATTATGCTAAAAAAATAGTTGAAAAACACAATGGTACAATCCAGGTGCATTTAAGCAATAACTTAACCACATTTAAAATAACAATACCCAATGAGTAAAAAGGTAACCATATTGTTGGCTGAGGACGAGCCCGCTTTAGGGCAAATAATAAAAGAAAGCTTGGAAACAAGAGACTTTAATGTGCTCCTTTGTGCCGACGGTGAAATTGCTTTAAAAACATATAGAGAACATGAACCCAAGCTGTTGGTTTTGGATGTGATGATGCCTAAAAAAGATGGTTTTACCTTGGCAAAGGAAATTAGAAAAGAAAATGATGAGATTCCTATTATTTTTTTAACCGCTAAATCTCAAACCAAAGATGTTGTTGAAGGTTTTACAATTGGTGGTAACGATTATGTAAAAAAACCTTTTTCTATTGAAGAATTAATCGTTCGTATTAATAATTTATTGCAACGCACCGATTTGCAGAAAACGATAGAAATTATTCAACTTGGAGATTATACGTTTGATTTTAGAAGACAGTTATTAAAGTTTAAAACTGAAAAAGAAATTCAGCTTACCCATAGAGAGGCTCATTTATTATTTAATTTGTATAAAAATAAAAATGAGGTTTTAGATCGTTCAATCATATTAAATAAACTTTGGGGCAATGATGATATTTTTAGCTCAAGAAGTATGGATGTTTTTATAACCAAACTTCGTAAAAAATTAAAGCAAGATGATTCTATTCAAATTTTAAACGTTAGAGGGTTTGGCTATAAGTTGGTTTGTTGAATAACATTATTATTTAGTTTGATTCTTAATTTATTTTCGGTTAACTTCGCTATCGGTAGATATAAATCATTAAAACGAATTCATATCATCGACGTTATGTGCAAGCTGAAAATAATTTAAATATGTCCTTTGAAACTCAATCACCGGATTTTATAGCGGAACTAAAATATCGGACGACGGAAGAAGGAGGGCGACGCACTCCTGCTAGATCGGGTTACAGACCGCATGTGAAGTTTCCATTTTCAAAAATGATGACTTCTGGACAACAAACCTTTCTTGGACAAGATTCTGTTAAACCTGGTGAAATTGTCAAAGCCGAAATAATGATTCTTTCACCGCAGTTTTTCGAAAATAAGCTGGAAATAGGAATGGAGTTTGAAGTGGGGGAAGGTTCGCATGTTGTTGCAATCGGAAAACTGATTGAAATACTCAATACGGATTTGATAAAAAGAAAAGCCAGCACATAACAAAGCCTATAATTAATTGCTAGGGATTTTCCTGCGGAAAATCTACGCATTATTAGTATGTTTAGTGTACGGCGGGAAATCCTGCGGATTTCTAACGCCGCAACTAATCATAGCCGAGCCGATAGCGAAAATAAAAAAACTAGTTCACCCACTCCGCAATAAACAAATTAGTATCTCTACCACCACCATTATTTCTATTGGAAGAAAAAATCAATTTTGTGCCATCATTAGAAAATACAGGGAAAGCGTCAAACGTTTCCCCATGAGTAACTCTAGTAAGATTTTTTCCATCAAGGTCTATCATATATAAATTAAACGGGAAACCGCGTTCTGCCTCAAAGTTAGAGGAGAACAATATTTTTTCACCAGAAGGGTGAAAAAACGGACTCCAGTTCGCATTTCCTAAATTGGTCAACTGACGTAATTCAGAACCATCCGCATTGCAGATATACAATTCCATTTCGGTTGGCATTACCAAACCTTCTGCCAATAAATCTTTATATTGTTTTATTTCTTCTTCGGTTTTTGGACGTGAAGAACGGAATATTAATTTTGTGCCATCTGGTGAAAAGAACGCTCCACCATCGTATCCCAATTCAAAAGTAATTTGCTTTACATCTGTACCATCAATATTCATGGTATAGAGTTCTAAATCACCACTTCTGTCAGAAGTAAATACAATTTTATCACCTTTTGGAGAAACCGTAGCTTCTGCATCGTAGCCTTTTTCTGTTGTTAGCTGTTTGGTAATATTTCCTTCTAAATCAGCTACGAAAATATCGTAGCTACCGTAGATCGGCCAAACGTATTTTCCTTCTTTACGCAACGGAGCATCGGGACATTCCTCACCTCCCAAATGCGTGGAAGCATAAACAATATGCTTGTTATCGGGCAAAAAATATGCACAAGTGGTACGTCCTTTTCCGGTACTTAACATAGGTGGGGCCACTAAACTATCCAACGTTTCATCAGCATTCATCAAAAACATTTGATCACATTCAACACCCCACTTTTTATGGTTTGATTGAAATACAATTTGTTTGTCGTCAAAACTCCAATATGCTTCGGCATTATCGCCACCGAAAGTGATTTGCCTCAACGATTTAAAATATTTTTCTTCAGGAAAAACAAGCGATTTTCCTTCGGAATTAAAAAAAACAGATTCGGTATTCTTTACTTTTTTTACGACTTTTTGAGTTGTATTTTGTGTTTTGCAAGAAAACATAAGAAATGCAAGTAATACAAATAATGTAGTAACTATATACTTCATGCTTATTTTTATTTAATTAAAAGTAGATTCTAAATCTTCACAACATCCAACAATTAAAACTATAAATGTTTTATACGCCATTAAATAATTGCTATAATAAATGGCAATTATTGCCTAATTTTGCCAAAAATAATACTATTACGATGAATCGGATAATCATTCTAGCTTTTTTTGCCTTACTTTTTTTCGGAAAAACGACTGCTCAAAGGGAAACTCAAATTTACAAGGATGTTGTATTCCTTTCCGATGATAAATTAGAAGGCCGAGGAACAGGAACCGATGGCGAAAAAACTGCAACAGAATATATTGCCAAACGATTTAAAGAAATCGGTTTGGAACCTAAAGGCAATAGCGGATATTTTCAAGATTTTACATTTACGCCTAAGACACATCCTCACGGACAAGTGAATTTCTCTGATACAACTAGCAACAATACAATTACTGGACGAAATGTATTGGGTTACAATAATAATAATGCTAAACGGACAATTATCATCGGGGCACATCATGACCATTTGGGCTATGGTGATGAAGGCTCTTTGTACAGAGGACAAGAAAAATTGATCCACAATGGTGCAGATGATAACGCGAGTGGCGTTGCTGTTCTGTTAAACTTAGCGGAAAAATTAGCGAAAGCAAATACAGGAAACAATTACTTATTTATAACTTTTTCTGGGGAAGAGATGGGTTTATTAGGTTCAAATTATTTTGTGAAAAATGCAACTATAAATCTTGATTCGGTAAATTATATGCTAAATATGGATATGGTTGGACGTTTGAAAGAAGATAATGCTTTAGCCGTTTATGGGGTGGGAACATCACCAATTTTTAAACATATCGTAAATGCTTATAACGATGACTTTAAACTAATTATTAAAGAGTCTGGTGTTGGACCTTCTGACCATACTTCTTTTTACCTAAATAACATTCCCGTTTTACACTTCTTTACCGGTCAACACGAAGATTATCATAGACCTGGCGATGATTCCGATAAACTGAATTACAAAGGCATGGAAACCATCTCCAACTATATTTTCGACATCATTACCGATTTGGATGATAATGGCAAATTACCTTTTAGAAAAACCAAAAATGAAAGTGAAGAAGCTCCTCGTTTTAAAGTTACATTAGGCGTTGTACCTGACTATATGTTCGACGGAAAAGGAATGCGAATTGACGGTGTAAGCGAGGATAAACCTGCACAAAAAGCAGGATTGCAAAAAGGCGATGTTGTAGTGCAATTAGGTGATAATCCTATTGACGATATGATGGGCTATATGAAAGCGTTATCAACTTTTAAAGCTGGAGAAACTACAACTGTGAAAGTTGATAGGAATGGAAAAATTGTTGAGAAAAACGTTACTTTTTAAATCCCATCCTAAATCCTTCCCCAAGGGAAGGACTTTAATAACTCAAAGAAATGATTAAAACCAAAGCCGATTTTATCAATAAAATCCATTTAATTATTTCAGTGTTAATTGTTGTTCCTGTTGCATTTATTTATGGTTTCAAGCCTGAATTAAATTTTGACATCTACTTACAAACCGTAGATGAGCACAATCAATTTAAAGCCATAATGGGATTGTATTTAGGATTTTCTACTCTTTGGTTGTTGGGAATTTTTAAAGCCAATTATTTAAAAATAGCCATTATTACCAATATTATTTTTATGTTGGGGTTGGGTTTTGGTAGAGTTATAAGTATCTCTTTAGATGGGGCACCTACTTCTACTTATGTTTTTGGAATAGCAGCTGAATTGCTTTTAGGATTTTACGGAGTTTGGGTTTGGTCAAGAATAGATAAAAATCCAAACTTAAATTTTTAATCAATAACCTTTTAACTTTTCGACTTTAATTTACCCCCAATGTAAGAACCATTTTTATCCTCTGGTACAAATTCACCTGTTGGAATATGAAAAGTTTTTGTGTCAGCTTCAGAGATTATTTTGCCATTAAAATAGACATGTACCGAATCTTTGGCATAAACATCGCTCAATATTTTAAAACTGTTAATGGCTACGCCAGGAACGGGTTGCCCCATAAAATAGACTTTATCATCTATACGCAGATAATTTTTATTGTATAATTCCATTTTTGAGCCTAATATATAAGGTATTTCTAAGAGTTCGTAACCAAATTCATTATCTGCAATATAAAAATAATAAATCCTAGAATTGTCAAAGGCATAATCGCTTTTTTCAAGGATTTTAAACGAAGTAACATCAGCATCAATAGATTTAAAATCGCCATAATGATGTACATAAACACTATCATTATCTATGCTAAACTGACGGTTTAACATTTTAAAACTATTATAATCTACAGATACTTTTTTATGTTCGTAAAAATAATTTTCACGGTCTTTGCCCCAACTTATATTCAATTTTTGGTATGACTTTGGGTTGGCATTGGGAATAATACGCAAGTTATTCTTCTCAACATAATAAACGGAATTTTTATCTACACCAATGTCATGTTTTAAATTTGTAGTATTTGAAGTAAAACTGGAAATGTCAACGTCAGGATGCTTTACCACATTAGCCATAAAATAGATTTGATTTTTGTCTTTAGAAAAATATTCTGACAATACTTTAAAGCTCTTCGCATCAACATTCATTTCAGTTTTGCCAATTCCAAACCAATTGCCGTTCATACTGTAAATAACATCGCTTTTTGAGTTGTTGTAATAGTGATTTTTAGAAAGCTCATCATCAACTGGACTTCCTAAGGGCGAACATGATTGTGCAACCCATAAAAATGGGGCGAGTAGTATTTTTAGAACCGTTTTCATCCTTGGTCTGTACATATTCAAAGGGCTTATAAACCTTTGGTTAAATTAAACGCTAATAAAATCCATAAATTATACTTTGGTGCATAATAGAAAACGAGAACATTAAGTTCTTACCTCTAAATTCCCGTTTAACAAAATTATATCTTTTCTTATTGAGCTAACTTTTTAATCTTTATAGTTAATCGGTAACCAACTTATACTTTACTTTAGTTTTTATTAAATAATCGAAAAAAATGATAGATATGAAAACGTTAGAAGATTTGTTCAAACACCAGATAAAAGATTTATATAGTGCCGAAACACAGCTAATTTTAGCTATTCCCAAAATGGTTGATAGGGCGAGTAATAAAAAGCTTATAAAAGCTTTTGAAAATCACTTAAAAGAAACCAAAGAACAAAAAAGCAGGCTTGAGACCATTTGTCGAGAGCTTAATATTTCTCCTTCTGGAGAAAAGTGCCATGCCATGAAAGGTCTAATTAAAGAAGCTAAAAGCTTTATGAAAGAAGTGGAAGATAATGAAGTTTTGGATGCTGGATTAATAGCTGAAGCACAGCGTATTGAACATTATGAAATTTCGGGTTATGGAACTGCGGTAAGGTATGCCAAAGAATTAGGTCTTAGACAAATAGCGAAAAAATTACAAGAGATTCTAAACGAGGAATACGATGCTAATAATGCTTTAAATGAAATTGCCGAAAACAGAGTCAATAGAAAAGCATTAGACAATCTAAACTAGATTACTTTAACTCTAAAATTTTTTATACGTAAAAATATATAAAACTCTAAAACTTAACTTTTATGAAAACTACTAAAATTAATTATGATGCTTGTATAAAAGCCTGTCAAGATTGTATTGTAAGTTGCCAAAATTGTTTGGCTCAAATGTCGGGAAAAGAAAGTGACAATGAATGCCCATTATGTTGTGCTTTATGTATTGATGCTTGTTTAACCGCTATAAAATTTATGGTTGCCCAGAGTTATTTTGCCAAACAGTATGTTGAAATTTGTGCAGATGTTTGCGAATGGTGTGCGGAACAATGTGAAATGCACGATCACGATCATTGCCATGCGTGTGCGGAAGCTTGTAGAATTTGCATTGATGAATGTAGAAAAATGGTGGCATAAATCAAAAAATAAGTTACTAATATTTAGACGGTTATTTTGAAGTGTACAAAAATGACCGTCAATTATTTTATACAAAAAACATGGCAATTTTAGGAAATATAATTAAAGGTGTAATTGAAATATCGGATAAATTAACTTCAGATACCAACCCAATAAAAGCTCAGCAAGAAGTGCTAAGAAAATTGCTAGAAACAGCAAAAGACACAGAATTTGGCAAACATTATAAATTTGAGAATATTTTAAAGTCGCGAAATATTTCAGAAGCCTTTGCCAATACTATTCCATTTTTTGATTACAATAAAACGAATTCAGAATGGTGGCATAAACTACATGATGGTGCAGAAGATGTAACTTGGCCGGGTTCACCAAATTATTTTGCTTTGAGTTCAGGCACTACTGGCAAAACAAGTAAAAGAATTCCTGTTACTGATGCCATGTTAGATGCCATTCGTCAAGCTGGTATTAATCAGGTATTGGCGTTAAACAACTTTGATCTTCCACCAGATTTTTTTGAAAAAGAGATTATGATGCTGGGGAGTTCAACGGAATTACAAGAAAAAGACGATCATTTGGAAGGTGAAATAAGTGGAATTAGTGCGAGTAACATCCCTTTTTGGTTCAGACCTTATTACAAACCAGGTAAAGAAATCGCTAAAATTGATGATTGGGATACCCGTGTGCAAAAAATAGCGAAAAACGCAAAAAATTGGGACATTGGTGCATTAAGCGGTATTCCCTCTTGGATGGAATTGATGATGCAAGAAGTTATAGATTATCATAAAGTAGATAACATCCATGAAATATGGCCTAATTTGCAAGTTTATACTTCGGGCGGGGTGGCATTCGATTCCTATGAAAAAAGTTTTAATGCCTTGTTGGGCAAACCTATAACGGTTATTGATACCTATTTGGCATCTGAGGGATTTATTGCTTTTCAAGCTCGACCGGAAACCACAGCAATGCAGCTAGTTACGGATAATGGCATTTACTTTGAGTTTGTACCTTTTAAGCCTGAATATATTAAAGAGGATGGTTCTTTGGTGCCAAATGCGGAGGTTAAAACATTAGCAGAAGTTGAATTAAATCAAGATTATGTTTTAGTTATTAGTACGGTTGCCGGTGCATGGAGGTATTTAATTGGAGATACTATTGAGTTTACGGATATTGAACGTGCCGAAATTAAAATTACCGGTAGAACTAAATTCTTTTTAAATGTGGTAGGTTCACAGCTGTCAGTAAATAAAATGAACGATGCAGTAAAAGAACTCGAAAAACAGTTCAACATAAAGATTACCGAATTCACTATTTCCGCCAAACGTATTGATGGAGATTATTATCATAGTTGGTATTTAGGGACTGAAAACACAGATTTAGATACTCAGAAAGTTGCAGAAAAATTAGATGTGGCTTTAAAAGAAGCCAACAAAAACTATAAAGTAGCAAGGTCTAAAGCTTTAAAAGGTGTAAAAGTTAAATTGATAAAACCGTCTATCTTTCATGACTGGAACGGCCATAATAAGAAAAAAGGTGGTCAGGTAAAAATGGAACGTGTAATGGGCGAGGAGAAATTCGCTAACTGGGAAGCGTTTGTCGAAGAGCAGATGAAGTAATTATAAACAAGGGTTTGTTTAGCAAATTTATTTCAAAATAATTACCCTTGTTCCTCAACAAGTTCCATAATTTCTTCTGGCGATAAATAATATTTAATAATTCTCGATTTATATTTTTGGGTTATACTGGCATGATTCAATATAAAATCTTTGGTTGCTAAAATATAATTGGCCATACCATGATTAACCGCAAAAGTATCGGCCATTCGTTCGGCTTCTTTGATTGATTTCTCAGAAAAAAAGTATTTTATTCCAAATAAAATAAGACTCAGTTTATTTTTATTTTCATAATCCATTATATGTCCTAATTCGTGTCCTATCCATCCAATGAAGACATCAGAAGGAATGTCTAAAGTATTGAATTCTTGATCTTCAATTTTAAACTTGTTGCTGATTAAAATTATATAAGCTCTGTTTTTTCTTGATTTCCAAATAAAATCCCATTTGGGCTGAGCCTGCATCGTCGATTTTTTTATATTTTCCTTTATCCTAAATTCTATGCGAGTTTCCGTTAATTTAGGATAAAATGACAACGCTTTATTTACTTTTTTCTCAATAATTTTTGGTACTATTTTACTCATAGCTTTAAATATAACCATTTGAATTTACAATCAAAATCAGATAATCAAATGGGTTAATCATTAATTTATTTGAGTTATAAATAATTAAAATTTTAGAGGATTTTTAAATATAAATAATCATGTAATTAACAGTTAAAAATGGAAAAAATAGTTAAAATTATTAAAATAGAAAATGACACAAATAAAGTATTTCAGAAATTCGTAAAGAACATTAATAGTTGGTAGCCACAGGAATACACTTGGTCGCAAGAAAAATTAGAGGAAATAAAAATTGATGGGAAAAAGGACGGACTTTGTACTGAAACTGGCCCTTACGGATTTCGTTGCGATTGGGGGCGGGTGGTTCAATTTGATGAGAATAAGCAGATTTCTTTAAAATGGCAAATTAGCCCTAAACGTGAACCAGTCCCCAATCCTGAAAATTCAAGCGATATTAAAATTGAATTTGTTGAGGATACAAAACTATCTACAAAATTAATCTTTACACATTTTAATTTTGAAAAACACGGAGAGGGAGCGAAAAGTTATAGAGATACTATGAATGGTGAAAAAGGTTGGGATTTTATTTTAAATCGTTTTAAAACTTTTTGTGAAAAATAAATTTAACGAAAGAAAATGTTCCGTTTTTTTATTTATTATACCATTTCTCTTGTTAATTTACTCAATTATTTGTAAATTGCCTTATGGCAAAACAAATAGACTTACACATTAAAGAGAGTGAATCAGAACTAAAGGCTCTTATGAATGCTCAAAGCA